>NZ_JBYSYZ010000038.1:0-60984 GCF_058783925.1 Pseudomonas sp. FW305-70 | reverse complement strand
GTGATGGATCTCGGTGGTCGCCTTCCACAACAGGAACAGGCCACCGGCGATCAGGATCATGTCTTTCCAGGAAAACGCGTGGCCGAGAATCTCGATCACCGGAGCGGTCAACTGGACGATGAACGCGATGGTGCTCAGCAGACCCAATCGCAGGATCAGCGCCATGCCGATACCAATGCGCCGCGCCTTCTGCCTGTGTTGCTCGGGCAGCTTGTTGGTCAGGATCGAAATGAAGATCAGGTTATCGATGCCGAGCACGATTTCCATCACCACCAGGGTGGCCAGGGCAACCCAGGCAGTGGGGCTGGCGGCAAGTTGTAAAAGGTAGTCCATGGGTCAGTCCTGACTCGTTGTAATACGGTTTAGATTTCCTGGGAGGAAGATTCGGTTTTTTCCGATTCTTTTTCCGATGATTCTTTTTTGCTGATCAACCCACTGGTGGCATCGTTGAGTGCCTGTTCGGCAGCCTTGTGGGTATCGTCAATCGCCTGTTTGGCGCTTTCGGCGGCCTTGCCCATCAACTGTTGAGCGCTTTTCTCGGCCTGGTCGCAACCGGCCAATACCAGTAAAGATGTGATCAACAGCGCCGTGGCTTTAATTTTCATGATGCTTCCCTCGATAGAACGAACGGGACCGAAACGATGGCCCGTTGATAGCGATGCATTCTAGGGAAGCAAACACTTCAGGAAAATTCGTATTTTTGCGGTATATACTTCGATTTTTACGAACCCATACTTCCTCGCTTTTATGTAGGGACCGTACCTATGTTGAATTATCGACAACTGCATTATTTTTGGGTGGTGGCCAAGACCGGCAGCATCGTGCGCGCCTGCGAACAACTGAACCTCACGCCGCAAACCATCAGCGGGCAGATTTCATTGCTGGAACAGACCTTTGGCATCGAGTTGTTTCGGCGCGTCGGACGGCAACTCGAATTGACCGAGGCCGGTCGCCAGGCACTGCCCTACGCCGAACAAATGTTTCAGCTGGGCGGCGAACTGGAACTGATGCTGCGGGCACAACCCAACGAGCAGCAGATTCTGTTTCGTGTCGGGGTGGCCGACGTGGTGCCCAAGTCCATCGTCTATCGCCTGATCGCCCCGACCATGGAGCTGAGCGAACCGCTGCGCATCACCTGCCGCGAAGACAAGCTTGAACGTTTGTTGGCCGACCTGGCGATCCAGCGCCTGGACCTGGTGATCTCAGACAGCCCGATGCCGTCGCACCTGGACATCAAGGGCTACAGCCAGAAACTGGGTGAGTGCGGGATCAGCTTCTTCGCCACCCCTGAGTTGGCGGCACGCTTCGGTCAGGACTTTCCGCGCAACCTGCACGGTGCGCCGTTGCTGATTCCAGGTCCGGAAACCGTAGTGCGCAGCCGTTTGCAGCGCTGGTTCGCCGAGCAGCAGATCCAGCCGCAGATTGTCGGCGAGTTCGACGATAGCGCCCTGATGCAGGCCTTCGGCCAATCCGGCAGCGGGATCTTCATTGGCCCGAGCGTGATTGCCGATGAAGTGCGACGCCAGTATGGCGTGCAAGTGATCGGCCAGACCGATGCGGTGAGCGAGTCGTTCTATGCCATCTCAGTAGAGCGCAAGGTCAAGCACCCCGGCATTGTCGCCATTACCGAAGGTGCCCGACGCGAGCTGTTTACAGCGCTGTAACCGCTTCGCGCGGCTTGAACGTCATCAGGGCGATGGCCAGCAGGATCGAAGCCAGAATGAACGCGGCGGCGGCAAAACCAAGGCCTTGCAGGCCGACGCTGTCGATCACCCGGCCACCGATCATCGCGCCCAGGCCGATACCGAGGTTGGCCCCGGCGATGTTCAGCGACGCGGCAAATGCCGGCGCTTCGGGCGCGGCTTTCATCAGGCGCACATGGCTGACCAGGAACAACGCCGCCTGAGTCACGCCCCAGATGCCCATCGCCGCCGCCAGACCGAGCGGCGAATGGATGTTCGGCACCAGCGCCACCAGGCCGGCAATCATGAATGCGCAGAACATCATTGACGCCATCAGCGGATGCCGATCCACCGCACGGCCGCCCAGGGAGTTGCCGATCAACCCGACCGCGCCGAAGCCCATCAGGCACCAGCCGACCACGGTGCCGTTGAAGCCGGCCAGACGCTCGAGGATGTCGGCCAGATAGGTATAGGCCGTGAACATGCCGCTGAACACGATCACCGACAGCAACACATGACCGAGCATCAGCGGGCTGCGCAGTATCTTGAACTGCGACACAAAGCTCACCTGATGCTGGTGCAGGTTGGTCCTGGGCAGATAGATAAACAGCAGCAGCGCCTTGGCAAAGGCAATGACCGCCAAAATCGCAAAGGCACTGCGCCAGCCGAACGCATCGCAAATCAGCGTGCCCACCGGAATGCCGAACACCGTGGCGCAGACAATGCCGAAGCCGATCTTGGCGATGGCGCGACCGGCGTAATCCGGCCCGACGATGTCCACCGCCGTTTCGCTGGCCAGCGCCCAGAACACCGGTAGCCCCAGCGCCGGGATCAACCGGGCAAACGCCATCACCCAGATGTTCGGCGCCAGCGCCGCCAGCGTATTGGCCAGGCCAAACAGGATCAGCACCGAGATGAACAGCTTGCGCCGCTCGAAGCGAGCGAACCAGGCCGTCAGGAACGGCCCGAACGCGGCCACGGTGAACGCGAACAAGGTCACCAGCAAACCGGCCTGCGGGATGCTGACCTCCAGGTCCCTGGCGATCGCCGGCAACAGGCCAACGATGATGAATTCCGTGGTCAGCACCGTGAAACCGGCGGCAGACAACAGAAGAATGGGCAACAACCGCATGCACAACTCCAGAAAACGACGACACCAGCGATAGCCCGAAGGCCCACTGGCAGACATGAAAATGAGGATGACGAATCTTAACAGAGTGTTTTCGGATGCGGTTGCAAGAACCTGCAATTCGCGTTGAAGACCAGGGCGGCAGTTCGTCACAGGTCTGAAAGATCGGTCCTGCGCTGTGATAAAGTCCGCGCCCTGAAAAACGTACACCCTGTGTTCATCGGTCATTTTGGCGTCGATGTCACGATCCTCTTCGGTTTCCAGCGGGCTGCATGCGCGGTGAAACCTCGCACTAATAAAAAATCAGAGATGCTGCTTTATGACTGCTTCATCCCCCTCTCTATTGCACCGCCTTAAACGCTTGAGCCTGGTTACACAAATTGTGATCGGCCTGATCGCCGGTATTGCCCTGGCGCTGATTGCCCCCGATGTGGCGAAATCCACGGCGTTCATCGGCAAAGTGTTTGTCTCGGCACTGAAAGCCGTCGCACCGATTCTGGTGTTCGTGCTGGTCATGGCATCGATTGCCAACCACAAGCACGGCCAGGAAACCCACATCCGCCCGATTCTGTTCCTGTATCTGCTGGGCACTTTCGCTGCGGCCGTGGTCGCGGTGGTTGCCAGTATGACGTTCCCGTCCAGCCTGGTGCTGTCGACCCAGGACGTCGCGGTCACGGCGCCAGGCGGAATTGGCGAAGTGTTGCAAAGCCTGTTGCTGAGCGTGGTCGACAATCCGGTCAGTGCGCTGATGAACGCCAATTTCATCGGCATCCTGGCGTGGGCCATCGGCATGGGCATTGCCATCCGCCACGCCGGAAACACCACTCGCGAAGTGCTGGGCGATCTGTCCAATGGCGTGACCGTGATCGTGCGTCTGGTAATCCGCTTTGCCCCGCTGGGCATCTTCGGCCTGGTGGCCTCGACCCTCGCCACCTCTGGCTTCGGCGCCCTGATCGGCTACGCGCACCTGCTGGTCGTACTGCTGGGCTGCATGCTGTTCGTGGCACTGGTGATGAACCCGCTCATCGTATTCTGGAAACTGCGCCGCAACCCGTACCCGCTGGTGCTGACCTGCCTGCGCGAAAGCGGCATTACCGCATTCTTCACCCGCAGTTCGGCGGCGAACATTCCGGTCAACCTGGAATTGAGCAAGCGCCTGGGCCTGCACGAAGACACCTACTCGGTATCGATCCCGCTGGGCGCTACCATCAACATGGCGGGTGCTGCGATCACCATCACCGTGCTGACCCTGGCGGCCGTGCACACCCTGGGCATCACCGTGGACATTCCCACCGCGATCCTGCTGAGCGTGGTCGCGGCGATCTGCGCCTGCGGCGCTTCGGGTGTGGCCGGCGGTTCGCTGTTGCTGATTCCGCTGGCGTGCAGCCTGTTCGGCATCCCGAGCGAAATCGCCATGCAGGTGGTGGCGGTCGGTTTCATCATCGGCGTGTTGCAGGACTCGGCGGAAACCGCGCTGAACTCCTCCACCGATGTGCTGTTTACCGCGGCGGCTTGCCTGGGTGAAGAGCAGAAAGCCGAGCGTCTGGCCTGACCCCACCGCCCCATGTGGGAGCGGGCTTGCTCGCGAAGGCGGCATGGCAGGCAACATCAATTTTGAATGTGCCGGCCTCTTCGCGAGCAAGCCCGCTCCCACAGGATTTGTGGTGTAGCTGAAGAATGCGTGCACATGAAAAAGCCCCCGCAACCTGAGGTTGCGGGGGCTTTTTTGTACCTGGGCGGTTTAGAACGCGCCCATGTAGTCGCGCTTGCCCACTTCCACGCCGTTGTGGCGCAGCAGTGCATAAGTGGTGGTGACGTGGAAGAAGAACTGCGGCAGGCCGTAGGTCAGCAGATAGGACTGGCCGCTGAAGCGCTTCTCTTTCGGCGTGCCCGGACGGGTGACGATCTCGATGCCTTCCTTGCCGTTGATCTGCGCAGGCGTGAACTCGCCGATGTAAGCCAGAACTTTGCTCAGCAGCGCTTGCAGTTCGGCGAAAGTGGTTTCGGTGTCGTCGTACTTCGGCACTTCAACTTCAGCCAGACGGGAAGAAACGCCCTTGGCGAAATCAACGGCGATCTGTACCTGGCGCACCAGCGGGAACATGTCCGGGAACAGGCGCGCTTGCAGGAAGGCGTTAGGGTCGATGTTTTTTTCGGCGGCGTGCGCCTCGGCCTTTTTCAGTACATCGCTCAAGGCGTTGAGCATTTGCTGGAAAACAGGCACGGAAGCGTCGTACAGGGAAATGGTCATGGCAGGTCTCGTGTGGAGGAACGTGGGTCATGTGCATCTGTAGGAGCGAGCTTGCTCGCGATGGACGTTAACGAAAACGCGTCCTGTCTGGATGAACGCGTTGCACCTGAGTCCATCGCGAGCAAGCTCGCTCCTACAGGGGATCGGTTTTGGATCGTGGGCCGATTATAGCCATGCCGCCCTCCAGAGACCGGTCTTTTTCAGCTGCCGTACACTTTGGCCGCCGGGACCGCTTGCGTCAGCAGTTGCGCGACGGCATCGCCCATCTCGCCAACCGCCCAGCGGCCCTGGCGATCCAGTTGCGGGCCAGGGCGCCAGCCATCGGCGATCGACAACTTGCCGCCCTCGACTTCAAACATCTGTCCGGTCACCTCGGCGGACGCCTCGGAACCCAGCCACACCACCAGCGGCGCGACGTTTTCCGGGGCGAAGTAATCGAAGCCCGCTTCAGGCTTTTTCATGGTGTCGGCGAACACTTGCTCGGTCATCCCGGTACGCGCGGCCGGCGCCAGGGCGTTGGCGGTGATCCCGTAACGACGCAGTTCAGCCGCCTGCACCAGCGTCAGCGAGGCAATACCGCCCTTGGCCGCCGCATAGTTGGACTGTCCAATGGAACCCTGCAAACCGGCTCCGGAACTGGTGTTGATGATCCGCGCATCAACCTTGGCACCGCCCTTGGCCTGCTCACGCCAGTACTTCACGGCGTGGCTGGAAATGCAGAAGTGGCCCTTGAGGTGCACCGCCACCACGGCGTCCCAGTCGGATTCGCCGAGGCTGGCGAACATGCGGTCGCGGCAGATGCCGGCGTTGTTGACCACCACGTTCAGGTCGCCAAAGGTTTCGATGGCCTGGTGCATGATCAACCCCGCCGAGTCATAACGGGTAATGTCGTCACTGTTGGCCACGGCACTGCCGCCCTGGCCGAGGATGTCGCCGACCACGGCCAGGGCTGCTTCGCGGTTGATGTCGTTGACCAGCACTTTCGCGCCTTCGGCGGCGAAGGCCAGCGCATAGGCGCGGCCCAGACCGCCACCGGCGCCGGTGATGATCACCACGCGGTTTTCACAGATACTCATGCGGGTACTCCTTCAAATTCATCACTAATCGACACAATCCCCTGTGGGAGCGGCGTCACCCTTACTGACTGGTTAGAACGTACTGCCCGCACCCAGCGCCGAATTGCCGTCGAACAGCACCGCGCGAATCCGCCCTTTGTGATGGCCGCGATCGCCCCAGACCTTGTCCAGCGCCCAGGCGCGTTTCATTAACAGATGCAAGTCGACCTCCCAGGTGTAACCCATGGCGCCGTGGGCCTGGATGGTGTTCTTCGCGGCGAGCAGGGCCGCTTCCGCGGTTGCCAGTTTGGCGTGGGACACCAGCACGTCCTGCCCCGGTTGCTGCTCGGCCAGCGCATAAGCGGCGCGGTATAGCGGACCT
The DNA here is from genome assembly GCF_058783925.1 of Pseudomonas sp. FW305-70. NCBI lineage: Bacteria > Pseudomonadati > Pseudomonadota > Gammaproteobacteria > Pseudomonadales > Pseudomonadaceae > Pseudomonas > Pseudomonas sp. FW305-70. Next base: position 54,485 of record NZ_JBYSYZ010000038.1, on the reverse strand, counting down.
TTGGCGAACTCAATCTGCACTGCGACGTTGGCCATCAAGTGCTTGACGGCCTGGAACGAGCCCACCTGTTTGCCGAACTGCTTGCGCTCAAAGGTGTAATCCACCGCCAGGTCGACCATGCGTTTGGCCAGCCCGAGCAATTGCGCGGCACTGGCGAGGGCACCACGATTGAAGGCGGCCGCCCACAGGCGTCGGCCCTGCTCACCGCTGGCAACGCAGGTAGCGGGGGTAGGCGTCCACTCGACCTGGAACAGTTGACGGCTCGGGTCGACCGACTCGTTGCGGGTCAGGCGTACGGCCTCACGCTCCAAGGCGTGCACTTCGTCGCCATTGGCCAGCAACAGCAGATCGGCGACATGGGCATCGCTGACCAGCGGATTACCTGGCTCGGAAACCGCGAGACGCGCGCGGCTCTCGGCAACTCGCGAGAGCCATTTTTGTTTGAGTGGCGCGTGTTGCTCATCGAGGGCGGCGAGCAACGGCACGCCGTTCAGTTGCAAGAAGCCAAGATCGAGCAGCAATTGCTGATCGGGGTGCAGTCACTGCGTAACCAATTGCTGGAACACGCACAGGCGAAGGTGACCCAGGAACAGGCGCGCAGCGCTGAGCGCGAACAACGTCTGGTGGAGCAATAACTCGCTGCGCAAGAGGAGCTGCGGGAACATGCTCCACTCCCACTTTTTCGCTACAGGCTTTATTAAGCCTTTGTCACTTACAAAAACATGCTTAATAAAACTTGAGGACGCCAATAAAATTGCTCACCACCTTCAGACTTATACATGCCTACACTGGCTAGCTAGACAATTCGCTTATCCACTCAATTTTGCAATTTTGCGTGAAAATTCAGCCTCAAGAGAAAAAAAACCAGAAAAAAGGAAATTACCCACTAAGGCATTGCTTCCCTTTATCCTCGGTCCAAATCCTAGTGAAAAGCCATGGTCATGGAAGGGGTCTGAGTGTGTCCCTAGCGCAAATTAAACCAGTTCGGCACGCTCGAACTCATCGCAACACAGCTCGCATACCGCTTGCAGGCCTTGGCGCTGGCCGACTCGGGCGGCACCGAAATCTGCACGATCAACACCAGCAAACACAGGATCAGCAAGGGAACGTAATAGGCAAGAAGACTTTTTATTTTCATTGTCAGTGCTCTCATGACCTTTGAATCGGGCTTGCGTGACTGCCAGTACATCCAGGGTGGCAGTGCCCTTGCGAACGGCGCCTTCGAGTGACCATTGCTGGTCTCTCGAAGGCACCCTGCTGCTCTATCAGCGCTCGTCGACCGTCACGAACTCGCGACGTTCGGCCATGAATGCAGGCACGTCGTCCTCATTGGTGAAGAACTGCTCGTACCACTCGCGCAGCTGGTAGACCGGGCCATCGGTTTCTGCCAGAACCGGCTTGTCGATACGGATCTTGTGCTTCCAGATCACCACGTCCTGGTAGAACGAGTCGCGGTTGCCCTGGACATAGGCCCTGGCCACTTCCTGGTTCTGCTCTTCGGTCCAGCCCGGCACGCGCTTGACCATGCAACCAAAACGCAGGTCGAAGCTGTTCGGCGTCACCGGCACATGGCTGTTGAGCAAAATGGCGTGGATGCGCACATCGCCGAACATCGAGCTGATGTGCGTGAAGTGAGTGGCCGGCCCGTAGTAGGCCGATGGCGCGATCAGGTCGCCGCCAAGGCGCTCGGAGTCGCCATGGAAAATCTGATGGCCGATGTGGCCTTCGAAGACGTTGGCGAAATATTTGGTCGGCGTACCGTGCACCGGCCCGAAGTGCTGGGCATCCACCAGGTTATCGACCAACTCCCGCGGGTTGGTTTCGATGTGCATGGTGTCGATGTTCCAGTCGTGTACCCAGTCCGGATCGTCCATCTCGGGCAGGTGCGGAATGACCACGCCCTCTTTTGGCGGACGGCCTTCGGGGTTGTTCCAGACAAACAGCAGGTTATTTTCCTCGCAGGTCAACCAGCTGCGGGTCTTGGCCTTGGGTGGGATGCGCTTGCAGTAGGGGATCTCCACGCACTTGCCGCCGGTGTCGTACTTCCAGTGGTGGAACGGGCACACCAGCCTGTCGTTCTCGATGGTGCCCTGGGACAGGTCGGCGCCCATGTGCGGGCAATAGGCGTCCAGAATGCTGATGGTGCCCTGGCTGTCGGCAAAGGCCACCAGACGGACGCCAAACACTTCCAGGGTATGGGGCTTGCCATCACGGTAATCGCTGGCATTGCCCAGGCAGTGCCAGCCGCGTGCGTAACGGTGGGTACGCTGGGCGTTCTCGATGTTGATTTCAGCGAGTTTGGTCATTGTTATTGTTCCTCGAATGCAGACTTCGGGGCAGGCCATGCCCCTAAGAAATACAGGGTGATCCCATGGCGAACATCATTGAGTAGTCGCGCAAGGAGAACATCCTTCAGTTGGACTAGATCAAATGCGACCGGCTCTCAATCGGCGCCCATGACACAACGGGCGCCGTGCTTGCCGGTTACTGGCCGAAGCGCCGGGCGGCTTCCGGGCCGAAGTCCCGGGGACTGAAACCGGGTTTGTTCAACAGGTAGCCGTTACGCTGCTCGTTGATCAGGTTGAACGCCAGGTAGCTGCCGGCATTGAGGTCGTAGTACAGGCCGACGCCCGCCTGCTGACGCTGGCTTTCGTAGGCGTAGAAGTAGTTGACCATCGAGGTGCGCCACAGCTCGCCACGGTTGTCGTAGTTGTCGGCGAGCATCGGGAACCAGGTGTCTTCGTCGACATACAACTTGCGTTTGCCATACAGGTGGCGATAGCCCGGCTTGAGGGTGCCTTCCAGCTCCCAGACGCGATGGAGCTCATAACGCATGGCCTCGGGATTGATGTGGCCAGGGGTCAACAGGTCGGCGTATTTGAGATTGGCCGCATGCAGGCGATAGGTGTTGTAGGGGATGTACATCTCGCGCTTGCCGACGATCTTCCAGTCGTAGCGCTGGCCGGAGCCGTTGAACAGGCGCACTTCGTCCACGGTGATCGATCCACCGCTGCCCGGGAAGGACATGTCGAAGCCATAGCCCGGGGATTGACGCACGCGGCGGGTGCCCGGATCGTAACGCCAGGCCTGGCGCGGTTCGGTCTTGTCGTTCCAGAACTCGGTGCCGGTATTGATCTCGCCCTTGTCTCGTTGCGGCAGCAGGGTTTCGTTGAGATAGAACGACGAGTTGCCGCTGGTTTCACCAATCTTGCCCGGCTCCAGTGATGGCGCCAGGTTGCGCGAATGCACGCGGCCCCAGTTGATGTTGCCGTCCTTGAGTACATAGGCGTTGTCGGAGACATACTCCTCGGTCCAGGCGCGCAAGGTAAAAGTCGAGGCGTTCTTCAACAGTTCCAGACCGCTGCGCGGCACCGGGAAAGGTGTGCCGCCGGTTTTGCCGACCACCCCTTCGCCGTCATCCACCAGACGCGCGACGCTGGCGTTCTCGCGAGTGGCCTGGCAGACCGCGTCGTTGTAACGGAAATCCCGATGCGAGGGATAGACTGGCATTTTGTAGGTGCCCGGGTACAGCTTGAACAGGGCTTTCTGGCCATCGGACAGGTAGGCGCTGTATTGCGCGATGTTCTGCCCGGTGATCACGAACAGCGGTTTTTCGTCCGGGTACGGATCCACCGGGTGGTTGCCTGTGCCCTTGAAATCAATGTGGGGCGGTGCCCCCAGCCACTTGCCGCTGAATGCTGGAATGCTGCCGTCGGCATTGCCGGCCTTTTCTGCGCCCAGGCACGTCAAGTCGTTGCCCAGTCGCGGGATGTCCTCCGGTGCGGCATCCACCGTGCCGATGGCACAGCATCCCAACAACAACATCAACGCCCAGCCAGGGGACTGATTACTGCCGGTCATTTTTATTCTCCTTGGATTCGACAACGGTTGCCCAGTATCGACAGGCCAGGAACCCGGCAGCATCGTCCGCACGGACTAACGCATTTTTGCGCAGACCCTCATCAAAGCCGGGCCCCCGCTGGCTGCGGCGCACCCAGCGCCACCACGCTGTTGAGCATGATCCGCACTAGTTCGGTCTGACGCCGCACGCCGGTCTTGGAAAAAATCGAACGCAGGTGTGCACGCGCGGTATTGCGCCGGATATTGAGCAGTTCCGAGGCTTCCTCCAGCGACAGGCCGTTGGCCAGTTCCAGGGCCAGCGCGGTTTCCGCCGGGGTCAGGTTGTACAGCTGCGAAGTCAGCACCGTGCTCACCAGCGACTTGCTCACCGCATCGCGCACATACACCACCACCGTGGGCTTGCCGTTACCTTCGAGCAAATCCCGGGAGGGAATCAACTCCACCACAACCCCCAGGCTGACCTGCCCTGAAGGACGGGAAATCGACGTCGCCTCGGCCACCTGCACACCCTTGCCGGCGCCCTGCCGGGCACGCTGGAAGGCATTGCGCACCAGACGCGTCAACTCGCGATTGTCACTGGGGTACGTCGCCTCCAGCCGACCGCCCACCACCTTGAGGCCGTCCTGACTGTCGAGAATCTCCCGGGCCACGGGATTGAGTTGCACCACGCTGCCGTTTTCATCGAGGACGATGGTCGCCACCGCGAGGCGGCTGATCGTCTGCGAATACAGGCTGCCGAGGGATTCGCTGCGGTCGAGCAGCGAATACATGTGCAGGGTCCGGCGCAAGTGCGGCAACAACATGGCGCACATGGCCCGCTCGGTGTCACTGAAACCTGGCTGACTCTGTGGTCGATTGATCCGAAAACGCACCGTGCCGCCATCCGGCATGCGGATATCGGCACCGAGCATGTGGTAACAATCGTAGGGTTGGCAGTACAGCAGGTAAAACGCCGAACTGGCCCATTCGGCATCGCTCATCAGCTCATCGATGGTGAACACGGTGTCGGTGGGCAAGCCGTCGAACAGGGTGGATTTGGCGTAGTAGGCGAAATGGTTGATCCCGCCCTGCCCCAGTTCGATATCACCGGCGACCACCATCGGTGACAACAGCGGTTCATCCTGGACCCGCAGGATCAAGGTCACGAAATTGGCCTTGAACAACGCGCGGATCTCGCGCAACGAGTCGCTCAGGCAGCGGGTGTTCATCGCCGCTTCGTAGATGTTGCCAATGATCCGTTCGTACTCGGCCAGCTCCAGGCCCATTTGCGCCAGGACCTGTGCATTGGGCATACAACTTTGCATAACCATTCCCCAGCAGCGGGCCCGACCTGCGGGCCCCCATGGATTGAATCGAGACAGCGGCAGCGCCCCGCTCGCCTCACGGCAGCTCGAACAGGCCGGCGGCGCCCATGCCACCTCCGATGCACATGGCAATCACCACATAGCGCACACCGCGCCGGCGACCTTCGAGCAAGGCGTGGCCGACCATCCGAGCGCCGGACATACCGAAGGGGTGACCGATGGCAATCGCCCCGCCATTGACGTTCAGGCGCTCGGCCGGGATCTGCAGCGCGTCGCGGCAATGCAACACCTGGCTGGCAAAGGCCTCGTTGATCTCCCACAGACCGATATCCGCCACCCCCAGGCCAAAGCGCTTGAGCAGCTTGGGAATGGCGATCACCGGGCCGATGCCCATTTCCTCGGGTGCGCATCCGCCCACGGCAATGCCGCGGTAGATGCCCAGCGGCGTCAACCCCCGGCGCTTGGCCTCGGCGCGACTCATCAGCAGGCTGGCCGCGGCACCGTCAGAGAACTGCGAGGCGTTGCCGGCGGTGACGAACTCGCCCTGCCCGATCCATTTGCCGTCCTTCCACACCGGCTTCAATCCCGCCAGGTCTTCCAGGCGCGTATTGGGCCGGTTGCACTCGTCACGCAGGACCTGCACGCGTTCATGGCCATTGGGCTGGCCATCGGCGGCGAACAACAGCTTGTCCACGCTCAAGCCGACGATTTCCTCATCGAACAGGCCGTCCCGTTGAGCGGCAGCGGTACGCAGCTGGCTTTGCAGCGAGTACTCATCCTGGGCGGCGCGACTGATGCCATAGCGGCGCGAGACGATCTCGGCGGTTTCAATCATCGGGACGTAGGCACTGGGCATCACCTGCAGCACCGCTTCGGACTGGGCGCGGAAGCTGTTCTTGTGTTTGGTCTGGGTCAGCGACAGGGACTCCACGCCGCCGCCGATGGCGATGCTCATCTCGCCCGTCATGATGCCCTTGGCCGCCACGCCGATACTCATCAGGCCCGAGGCGCACATCCGGTCCAGGGCCATGCCCGACACGCTGTCCGGCAAACCGCCGGTGTAGGCACAAAGCCGGCCGATGTTGTAGGCCTGGGTGCCCTGCTGGACCGCCGCGCCCATGATCACATCCTCGACGTCAGCCGGCTCGATGCCGGCGCGCTCGACCACCGCGCGCACCACATGTCCGCCCAGCACCGGGGCCTCGGTATCGTTGAACGATCCGCGAAACGACTTGGCCAGCGCGGTACGGGCGGTGGCGACGATGACGACTTCATTCAGGTCCATGGGGAACTCACTCGGAAATTGGGTTGAAGGTGTAGCGGCTGATGGTGTCGATCACGCAGCCCGGGCGCGCCTGGCCCTCGACTTCCACGGTGATGCGCACCACCAGTTGCACGGCGTCGCCCAGTGTTTCGGCGCGGATGATCTGGCCGCTGCCGCGCACCCGGGAATCGACCTTGACCGGCGCCGGGAAGCGCACCCGGTCGCTGCCGTAGTTGACGCCCATCGCCATGTTTGAAAGGGTCAACAACTGCGGCATGAACAGATTGGCCAGGGATTGGGTCAGGTAGCCGTGGGCAATGCAGGCACCGAAGGGACCGCTGGCGGCGCGCACCGGGTCAACATGAATCCACTGGTGATCACTGGTGGCTTCGGCGAACAGATCGATGCGTTGCTGATCGATGGTCAGCCATTCGGTGTGGCCCAGGTCCAGGCCTTCGGCCGCAAGCAAAGCCCGGGCACTGCTGAAAACGTGACTCATGTAGCAATCCTCAAGCTTGTTGGGAACTGACGGACAGCACTTCGCCGACCATGTAGGAGGCATAGTCACTGGCCAGGAACATCATCACGTTGGCCACTTCCCAGACCTCGGCGGCGCGACCGAACGCCTCGCGCCCGGCGAGGCTGGCAAGCAGCTCTTCGCTGGAGGCTTTCTTGAGGAAATCGTGCAGGGCAATCGAAGGTGATACCGCGTTGATGCGCACACCGAACTCGGCGGCTTCCAGGGCGCTGCAGCGGGTCAGCGCCATCACCCCGGCCTTGGCGGCGGCGTAATGGGCCTGTTCCTTCTGTGCCCGCCAACCGAGCACCGAGGCGTTATTGACGATGGCCCCCGCGCCACGGCGCTGCATGTGCGGCAACATCGCCCGGGTCATACGGAAGGTGCCGGTCAGGGTCACATCCAGTACCCGCAACCACTCTTCGTCGCTCATCTCCACCACGCGCTTCTGGCCACCCAGGCCCGCGTTGTTGATCAACACATCGACCCCGCCCAGCGCCTCTTCGGCCGCAGCCACCAGGGCCTGGACTTCGTCCTCGAGTGTGACATTGCACAGCTGGCCATAAATTGCCTGCAAACCGGTCTCGGCCTTGAGGCGCTCCACTGCGTCTTCCAGGCGCCGCGCATGCACGTCGGAAATCATCAGCGCGCGACAACCTTCCTCGGCACTGCGGCGGGCCGCCGAATAACCGATACCGGCACCGGCGGCGGCGGTAATCAACACCGACTTGCCGGCCAGCAATTGATGACCGGGAACATAAGGGGGGGCTTGTTTCACAGCGTCTACCTCCGAAGAAATCAATACGCTGCAGTTGTACGGAGCGGGCGATGCGGGCACATCGTCAAAATGGGGTATGAAGGCGAAGAACGATAAAACCGAGGCGTCTGGTTTTCTGTAGGAGCGAGGCTTGCCCGCGAAGAACGATGACGCGGTGCAACAGATACACCGCGACGCCTGGTTCGCGGGCAAGCCTCGCTCCTACAGGGCAACCCTTTCAACTCCCCCAGACTTTCTGTGCCTTTGGCGCTTCGGCAAGGATCGCGTCCACTGCCGCGCCGATTTCTTCAACCTGCCACAACGCGCCTTTGTCGCGGGTGACGCCGGTGCGCCAGCCGTCACCGAGGGAAATTCGCCCGCCCAGGCTTTCGAAAATCTGGCCGCTGACGTGGGCCGACGCCGGGCTCCCCAGCCACACCACCAGCGGCGCGACGTTTTCGGCGGCCCAAGCGTCGAAGCTGCCGTCTTCGGGTTTTTTCACCACGTCGGGCATGGCGCTCTCGGTCATCGAGGTGCGTGCAGCTGGCGCCAAGGCGTTGGCAGTGACGCCGTAGCGAGCCAATTCCGCCGCCTGCACCAGGGTCAGCGCGGCGATGCCGCCCTTGGCCGCCGAATAATTGGACTGCCCCACCGAACCTTGCAGGCCGGCGCCGGAGCTGGTGTTGATGATCCGCGCGTCGACCGGCGTGCCGGCCTTGGCCAGGTCGCGCCAGCGGCGGCCGAGGATGTTGGCCAGGCAGTAATGGCCCTTGAGGTGGACGCGCATGACCATGTCCCAGTCCTCTTCACTGAGGCTGATGAACATGCGGTCACGCAAGACCCCGGCGTTGTTGATCAGCACATGCACTTCACCGAATGCCGCCAACGCTGCATCGACGATGCGTTGCGCGGTGGCCAGGGTCGTTATGTCGTCACTGTTGGCAATCGCCTGACCACCGTTGGCGCGAATCTCCCCCGCCACATCTTCTGCGGCCTCGGCACGGATATCGTTGACCACGACACTGGCCCCTTGCGCGGCGAACGCCAAGGCGTAGGCGCGACCGAGTCCGCCGCCGGCCCCGGTGATGATCACGGTGCGGTCTGCACACATAGCCATGTTTGACTCCTCAAAATGTTGGGTGGCCGCGCGCGCGAAGCGGCGGCCCGCATAAAAAATTACAGGCGTTCGATGATGGTCACGTTGGCCTGGCCGCCGCCTTCGCACATGGTTTGCAGGCCGTAGCGGCCACCGCTGCATTCCAGTTCGTTGAGCAGCGTGGTCATCAGTCGTGCGCCGGTTGCGCCCAACGGGTGGCCGAGGGCAATCGCACCACCGTTGACGTTGGTACGCGCCGGGTCGTAATCCAGCTCCTTGGCCCAGGCCATGACCACCGAGGCAAACGCTTCGTTGATCTCGACGCGGTCGATGTCAGCCATGCTCAGGCCGCTTTTGGCCAGAGCCCGGCGGGTCGCGGCAATCGGTGCGGTGAGATGCCAGATCGGATCGTCACCAAGCACCGTCAGCTGATGAATCCGCGCCCGTGGCGTCAGGTCGTAGCGCTTGAGCGCCGCCTCGGACACCACCAGCAGCGCCGCCGAGGCGTCGCAGGTCTGGCTGGACACGGCAGCGGTGATCGACGGGAACTGTGGGTCCACCGGCTGCAATTCGGCCATCCTCGCCAGGCTGCTGTGGCGCGGGGTTTCATCCACCGCCAGGCCCTGGCAGCTGACGATTTCCCGGGCAAATCGGCCACTGGCGATGGCCGCCAGGGCGCGTTCGTGGCTTTGCAGGGCAAAGGCTTCCATTTGCTCGCGGCTGATTTGCCAGTGATCGGCAATCCGTTGTGCGGCGTAGAACTGGTTCACTGGTTGCTGGCCAAAGCGCGCACGCCAGCCAATGCTGCCCGAGAACGGATCGGCAAAGCCCAGGGGCTGGCCGGCGAGCATCGCCGAGGAAATCGGGATCTGGGTCATGGTCTGCACCCCGCCCACTGCGACCACATCCTGGGTGCCGCTCATCACCGCCTGCGCGGCGAAGTGCAACGCCTGTTGCGACGAACCGCACTGGCGATCGACCGTGGTGCCGGGCACGGTCAGCGGCAAACCGGCGGCAAGCCAACTGGTGCGGGCGATATCGCCGGCCTGGGAACCGATGGTGTCGACGCAACCGAATATCACGTCGTCGTAGTCTTCAGCGGGGATCACATTGCGTTCCACCAGCGCCTTGAGCACATGGGCGCCCAGATCAATCGCGTGGATCTCGCTCAATGCGCCCTTGCGCTTGCCGGTGGGACTGCGCAGTGCATCAACAATGTAGGCCTGTGCCATGACTCATTCCTCGAAAGTATGCCCCGGCCCCAGGCCGGTGGCGTCGGCGAACAGGTAGTCGCTGACACGGGTTTTGTGAAAGCCGCGGTCGCCCCAGGACGCATCGAGGGCCCAGGCGCGTTTCATGAACATCTGCAAATCCACTTCCCAGGTGTACCCCATCGCACCATGCACCTGGATGCCTTTGCGGGCGGCGATCCAGCTCGCCTCGTTCGCCGCCAGGCGCGCTTGCGAAACCCAGACACCGGCGTTGACGTCGCCCCGGGCCAGGGCGTGAGCGGCGCGGTACAGCACCGGCTTGGCCTGTTCGATGTGACGGGCGACATCGGCCAGGTGATGCTTGACCGCCTGGAAGCTGCCGATCGGCTTGCCGAATTGTTTGCGCTGGGCCACGTAGTCCACCGACAGGTCGAGCATGCGTTGCGCCAGCCCCAGCAGTTGCCCGGCCACCGACAGCGCGCCACGGTCGAGCAGGCGCTCCTGTAAGGCACGCCCCTGCTCGCCACTGGCCACGCAGGTCGCTGGCGAAGGCGTCCAGATCACCCGACCCAGGCGCCGCGAAGCATCGATGCTCGGATGGTTTTCCACGTCCACCTCAGAGCGCGGCAGCACATGGATGTCATCGCCGTCGGTGAGTATCAGCACTTCGGCCAGTTGCGCGTCGCTGACCAGGGCATTGACCGGATGACTGATCGCCATGCGCAAGCTGCCATCGGCGATCCGTGGCAACAGGTCGGCACGGGCCGGATGCTGGGCAGGCAGTCCGGCGAGCAAGCCGCTGGCGACATAGGCCGTGTCGGCCAATGAGTCGGGAATCGCGTAGTAACCCAGTTCCTGGGTCATCAGGGCCCAGGTCACATCGTCCATGCCCAGGCCGCCTTCGGCCTCGGGCACCGACAAGGCAGTGAGGCCCTGGCCGGCGATCTTGTTGCGCAGGTCCCGGGAGCGCCCGGCATCGGTCTCCCAGATTTCCCGGAGCATTTCCGGGGCGGCTTCGGTCATCAGGAAACGACTGATGGCTTCGTGGAACGCCAACTGGTCATCGTTAAAAGTGAAGTCCATGGCGGTTCCTTATTTCGGCAAGCCGAGCATGCGCTCGGCAATGATGTTGCGCTGGATTTCGTTGGTGCCGGCATAGATCGGCCCGGACTGGGCGAACAGGAAGCCCTCCAGCCAACCCGCCGCATCGCCCGCCTGCGCGCCCTTGTCCAGCAGTTCGCCGCGCGCGCCGAGAATGCGCATGGCGGTCTCGTGCATCTTCAGGTCCAGCTCCGACCAGATGATCTTGTTGATGCTCGACTCGGCGCCAATCTGCTCGCCCCGGCTCAAGCGCCCCACGGTGTGATAGGCCGACAGCGCATAGGCTTCGGCACCCATCCAGGTCTCCAATACCGCATCGCGCAGGCCCGGGTCGCGGTCGGCGCTGGCGCGGTGCGCCTTGTACAGCTCGACCAGCTTGCGGGCCGTGGCCTGGAAGCGCGCCGGTGAACGCAGCAGCAGGCCGCGCTCGAAACCGGCGGTGGCCATCGCCACATGCCAGCCCTGCCCCTGGTCACCGATGCGATTGGCCACCGGCACCCGCACGTCGTCGAAAAACACTTCGGCGAAAGCGTCTTTGCCATTGAGCGCCTTGATCGGGCGAATGCTCACCCCCGGCGTGTCCAGCGGCACCATGATGAACGACAGGCCGTGGTGCCGAGTCGATCCCGGTTCGCTGCGGAACAGGCCGAACAGCCAGTCGGCGTAGATCGCCCGGGTCGACCAGGTTTTCTGCCCGTTGATCACGTAATGGTCGCCGTCGAGCAGCGCCTTGCTGGTGATCGCCGCCATGTCGGAACCGGCGTTGGGCTCCGACCAGCCTTGCGCCCACATGTCCAGGCTTTCGGCCATGCGCGGCAGGAAGCGCTGCTTCTGCTCCGGGGTGCCAAATTCCATCAGGGTCGGCCCCAGCAACAGCTGGCCGTTCTGGTTGACGCGCATCGGTGCGCCGGCGCCGTAATACTCTTCCTCGAAAATCAGCCACTCGATCAAGTCGCTACCGCGACCGCCCAGTTCGGCCGGCCACATCACCATCGACCAGCGGCTCTCGAACAGCTTGGCTTCCCAGGCGCGGTGCTGCTCAAAGCCTTCGCGGGTGTCGTAACTGGCCAGGGGTTCGCGTGGAAGGTTGGCCGCCAGCCAGGCACGGACTTCGGCGCGGAAGGCATTTTGCTTAGGGGTATAAGTCAGGTCCATGGAGTTATCTCAGAACTTGGCGTCGCGTTTTTCGACGAAAGCCCGGCGCGTTTCCGCGGAGTCCGGGCTGCTGTAGGCCTGCATGGTGAAGCCCTGTTCCCAGCGATATTTATCTTCCAGGTTGCCGTCTTCGATGCCGTTCAGAGCTTCCTTGGCGATGCGGATCATGCCCGGGCTTTTTTCAGCGATTTTCGCCGCGATGCCCAGGGCGGTTTCGCGCAACTGGTCCTTGCTGACGATCCGCTCGATAAAGCCGTATTGCAGGGCTTCGGGGGCGCTGATGCTGTCGCCGGTAAAGAACAGGTAGCGGACCTTTTGCACCGGGAACAGGCGTTGCAGATGCGCACCGCCACCCATGGCGCCGCGGTCGACTTCCGGCAGGGCGAAGGTCGCGCATTCGGAGGCGACGACGATGTCCGCCGCCCCGGTGATGCCAATGCCGCCGCCCAGGACAAAACCATGCACCGCGACAATCACCGGCACCGGGTTGCGGTGCACGGCCTTGAAGGTGGCGTAGTTACCGGCATTGACCTCGACGATCCGCTCCGGGTGCTTGTCCAGTTCCTTGATGTCGACACCGGCGCAAAAGCCCCGGCCTTCGGCGCGGATCACGATCACCCGCACGTCGGGATTGGCCCCAAGGGCTTCGATTTGTCGCGCCAGGGCTTGCCACTCCTGGCTGTCGAGGGCGTTGACCGGTGGTTTGGCGATCACCAGCTCGGCGATCCCCTGATTGAGTTGTGTCGTGAATGCCGGGTTCATAGGGGTTCTCCAATGCTGGCTGGATGATTCGAGGGGCGGGTCTGGCTGCGCGCCAGGAGCGCGTCCAGGCATTGCTGGGCCTCGCTGGCGATGCCTTCGATGACTTCACGGCAACTGAGTAACTCACCGATGGCGGCCGCGACCTGGCCACTGGGCAGGATGCCCTCGTCCGGGGCGCCATCGACCATCGAGCGCTGCAACAGCACCGGCTGGTTGGCGGCCATCACCACTTGCGACAACGCCGAAGGGTCTTCGCGCAACGCCCGGATAAAAACTGAAGCCATGTGGCCCAGGCTCATGCCGGTCTGCTGCTTCCACTGCCAGGCGCTGCCCAGGGCAATGCGCAGGCGACCGAAGGAGCCCGCCTGCTCCAAGTGATTGATGAAGCGGTTTTCGATCATGCGGTGGCGCATGCCATCGACTGCGGTGGTCACGCGCACCTGCTGCGGATCGTTGACCTTCAGGTAGCGTTCGAGGGTCGCGGCCGGGGTCGGCGATTCTCGGGTCATGAGAAACCGCGTGCCCATGGCGATGCCGGCGCCACCGGCGGCCAGCACCGAGGCCAGGCCACGGCCGGTGGCAAATCCGCCGGCTGCAATCACCGGCACCTTGACCGCCGCCAGCACCTGGGGCAGCAGGATCGAACTGGGCACGCCGCCGGTATGGCCGCCGCCCTCGCCGCCCTGGATGGTGATCAGGTCAGCGCCCAGTTCCACCGCCTTCAGTGCATGTTTCAAAGCGCCGACGGTAGGAATGCATAGCACGTTCGCCGCCTTGAAGCGCGCGATGGTCTGTTTGTCCGGGCCGCGCCCGTAGCTCACGGCGCGCAAGCGGTACTTGATCGCCAGGTCGACGCACTGTGCAGCGTTGTCCTGGAACATATGGAAATTGAGCCCGAAGTTGCTGCCACCGGTGGTGTCGATCACCTTGCGGATTTCGCCTTCCAGTTCATCGGCCGCGATGGTCGCCCCGGCCAGGAAACCGAAACCCCCGGCCTGGGTCGTGGCGGTCACCAGGTTGGCGTCGGCAACCCAGCCCATGGCGGTTTGCACAATCGGGTAACGGCAACCGAGGGCCTCGGTCAGCGGCGTATCCAGCCAGCGGTTCATTGGCTTTTGTCCTCGGCCTGCTTATTGGCCCGGGCCATGCCCTTGGCGTCAAAGCCGCCCAGTTTGTCGCCGGACAACAGCTCGTTATGGGCATGGGCAAAGTGGTGCCAGGCGAACACGGCATCCATCGCCGTGCGCTTGCCTTGCAGGTCTTCGACGTGGTTGATCGCCTGCTTGGTCAGGGCCAGGCCCATGCGCGGCTGGCGGGCGATGCCGGCGGCCAGGGCATAAGTGGCCGACTCCAGTTCTTCACGCGGCACCAGGCGGTTGACCATGCCCACCTGCCAGGCCCGGCTCGCGCTCATGCGGTCGCCGGTGAAGAGGAACTCCTTGGCGATGCGTGGGTTCATTTCGTAGGGATGGGCAAAATACTCCACCCCCGGAATGCCCATGCGCACCACTGGATCCTGAAAGAACGCGTCGTCGCTGGCGACGATCAGATCGCAGACCCAGGCCAGCATCAGCCCGCCCGCCACACACGCACCATGGACCATGGCGATGGTCGGCTTGGGCAGCTCACGCCAGCGCCGGCACATGCCCAGGTACACCTCCTGCTCGCGGGCATACAGCTGCTCGCCACCGGGTTTGTTGGTGTGATCCCACCACAGGTGCGCGCGTTCGAACGGCTTGTCGATATCGCGCCCGGGGGTGCCGATATCGTGGCCCGCCGAGAAGTGCTTGCCGTTGCCCCGCAGGACAATAACCTTGACGCTGTCATCGTTCACCGCCTGACGAAAGAAGGCATCCAGGGCGTAGGTCATCTGCGAGTTTTGCGCGTTGTTGAAGGTCGGCCGGTTCAGCGTCAGCGTGGCGATACCCTCGACCACGCTGTACAGCACCGGGGTGTCCGTCTCGTAGACGGCGTTGTCCTGGCGGACGATAAATTCACTGTCGCTGCTGTGCATGCTCGCCTCCTTGTCTCAGGCCGTACGGATGCCGGGCGGGTTGCCCTTGATCGCGGTGGCGCGGTAATCGTGGGGGTCGAGTCGGCGGATCAGGGCCAACTGCTCAGGAGTGGGATGCGCGGTTTCGTGCAACTGCGCGGACTTGAGCAAAGGGAAGCCGGTGTTCTCCTGGACCTGCTCGAAACTCACGCCAGGGTGCAGCGAACGCACCTGCACCGCACGGTCCGGGCCATTGAAATCCAGGACGCACAGGTCGCTGACCACGCAATGGATGTCCATCAAGTCACGGCGTGCACCTTCGGGCCAGCGCTCGGCCTTGAAGCCGACACCGGAGACCATGTCCACTTCGCCGCTGACAAACACCCGGGTGTTATGGCTGGGCACGAAGAACGAGTTGAGGTGGTTGATGCTGTTGCCGGGCAAGCCGCGCACGCCAAGGATCGCGGTCTTGGGCTTTTGATAGTCGCCGACACAGGACAGGTTGGTCTGGCCCCAGCGGTCGATCTGGGTCGGACCGATCATCGCGTGGCGGCGTCCGCCCCACACGCATTCGAAGACCCGCTCGAACGACATGTAACCCGAGTAACGCGGCACGTAGTCACCACGTGGGCCCAGCGGGATCGGTTCTTCTACCAGGAACGCCTCGCTGTCGGTCATCAATAGTTCCGGGCTGTGGGTCAGTTTGGCCAGGCTGGCGCCCAGGCGCGGGATCACGCCCAGGCCCGAGGCGATCATCTCGCCATTGCCGCGCCAGGCCTCGGAGGCGGCAACGATCATCAGTTCAGCGAGGGTGAAATCACAGGTTGCAGACATAGTCGCTAATCCTCAGAACACGGGAAGGGGCAAGACGCCCATGGAATCGGCACCGCCGTTCTGTGCCTGATAGGCCTGCTCGCCGCTGGCGATGTAGGTCTGCACATAGTCCTGCCAGCCGTTTTCCGCCTGGCTGCTGGTGACATAGTTTTTCAGGTGCTTGAGGTCCCAGCCGTAGTCGGGGGCGCAGAGCGTCGGGTGCGCACCGAGGGGTGCATGCACCACACCGCTCACCAGATAGCGCTCGAAGGTATTGAAGCGGGCCTGATCGGCGCTCAGTTCCAGGCGCTCTTCAAGGCGCTCGCACGAGACAAAGCACTGCTTGGCGGCGCGGGCGAACAGGTGGTCGAAATACGGGTCCGGCCCGGTCACCAGGCAATTGCCCAGGCGGTCGGCGACGTTGACATGCAGGAACGCCACGTCGAGGTTGAGCGCCGGCATCGCCAGCAGCACCTCGCCATCGGCATAGGGCGACTGGATGGTCTTGAGTTCCGGGTTGAGGCGCGTCACATCGGTGGCCAGGCCGCAACGGGTCGGCAGGAACGGCAAGCGCATGCCGGCGGCGCGCAAGCCCCACTGGAACATGCCTTCATCCAGCTCCATCAACTCCAGTTCACCGGCCTCGCGGGCCTTGCGATAGTAGGGTTCCAGTGGAATGGCATCGAGGGTGGCGAAGCCGAACACCAGTTTCTTGACCTTGCCGGCAGCACACAGCATGCCCACTTCCGGGCCGCCATAGGCGACCACGGTCAGGTCCTTGACCGGTGAGCGCAGGATCTCGCGCACGATGGCCATCGGCTTGCGTCGCGGGCCCCAGCCACCGAAACCGATGGTCATGCCATCGCGCAATTGAGCGACCGCATCGGCCGCTGTCAGTTGTTTGTTCATTTTGATCATTCCTTACTGTTGGCCGACCGAAAAGTCATGCCCCCAAATGCTTACGCGGGTGAACTCGAACGCCGAGTGCTCGGCCCAGTCGACTTGCAATCCGCCAAAGCCGTACTCCAGATCGAACCCGGACGGCGTCTTCATGTAGAAACTGGTCATGCGGTCGTTCAGGTGCTGGCCGAGGGTGGCCGACAAGCTCACCTCGTGGGCGCGCAGACGGTCGTGGGCACGGCCGACTTCGGTCATCGAATCGACCTCGACCATCACGTGCACGCATCCCGACGGCACCGGGTACTCGGCCAGTGCCAGGCTGTGATGGCGGGCGTTCTGGCAATGCAGGAAGTGAATACGGATCGGCGGCACCGACGGGTCGGGACGGAAGTTGAAAATGTCCGACAGCTTGAAGCCCAGCACATCCTTGGCGAACGCCAGGGTGGCGTCGAAGTTCGGCGCCGGCAGCACGGTGTGGCCCAGGCCCATGTCGCCGGTAATGAAGCGCGGCACGCCTTGAGGCGAAACGAACGGCAGGCAATCGGAGCGATGGCCCCAGCTCAGCTCATGGATGTTGCCCGACGGGTCGCTGACCTTGACCAGCGCCTGCACGCCGCGCTGCTCGACCTCGGCGGCAGAGCCAGGCTGCCATTCGATGCCGGCAGCGCTCAGGTGCTCAAGTGCGGCCTGAAATGCCGGCTCGTTGGCCAGCTCCCAGCCGGAAGCCAGATAACGCGCCTCGCTGCCTTCGACGATCAGCATGCGAAACGGGCGCTCGTCCATTTTTACGTACAAGCCACCGCCCGGCGCTGGCTGTACCTGCATGCCCAGCACGTCTTCGGCGTAACGCTGCCAATGGCTGAGGTTTTCGATCTGCGAGACGAAATAGCTCAAACCGCGAATGTCGATCATGCCTAAGTCCTCGTTGGCTGAATGGCTTACGTGGCGAGCATTGTGCAAAGCGCCGCCCGCCGCTTCATCGTCCGTTGAGACTAAGCACCTGTGGGAGCGAGCCTGCTCCGGGCGGCGTTCCGACGAAGAGGCAATCACATCCAGCGTTGATGTTGACTGACACGCCGCCTTCGCGAGCACCAGAAATGCCCTAGTCCGTTTTAATGATTCGAACACCACCGCCATCCCCCCAGACTGGCGCATCCATCCGCATTGCAGAGACCGCCTCCATGGAGTTCGCTTTTACCGAAGAACACCTGATGATTCGCGACAGCGCCGAGCGCTTTCTCGCCCAGGCCAGCGACTCGCATGCTGTGCGCGCCGCGATGAGCCGCCCGGACGCGCATGACCCCGAAGTCTGGCGGCGGATCGGACAGGAGCTGTACTGGCCGGCGCTGATGGTGCCCGAGCGCTTTGGCGGCATGGGCCTGGGATTTGTCGAACTGGCGATCCTGCTGGAACAAAGCGGTCGCTACCTGCTGGGTTCGCCGCTGTTCGCCACGGCGTGCCTGGCCACTCCGGCCCTGTTGCTGGGTCACAACAAGAGCGTGCAGGAACATTGGCTGGGGGCGATTGCCGCCGGTGAGACTCGCGCTACCCTGGCCTTCGCCAGTGTTCCAGGGCTGGAAGCTTGCAGCGTGCAAGCCGTGGCCGAGCCCTGCCCGGGAGGCTGGACCCTTGACGGCCAGTACGCACAAGTCATCGATGGCGCCTCGGCCGACCTGCTGATCGTCGCCGCCCGCGCTCCCGGCACCCAGGACAAACAGGGTATCGGTCTGTTCGTCTTGCCTGGCGATACGCCGGGCGTAATCCGCACTCCCCTGGCAACTCTGGACCAGACCCGTCGCCTGACACGCATTGAGCTGCATCAGGTGCAAGTCAGCGAAGCACAGCTACTGTGCGGCCCCGAACAAGGCTGGGCGGTGCTGCGCGACACCCTGCTGATCGCCGCTATCGGGCTTGCCGCCGAGCAGACCGGCGGCGCGCAACAGGCCCTGGACCTGACCCTGGCGTACATCGCTGAACGCCGGCAATTCAAACGCACCATTGCCAGTTTCCAGGCGATCAAGCACCGCTGCGCTGACATGATGCTGCAAGTCGAATGCGCCCGGTCAGCGGCCTACTACGCCGCCTGCGTGGCCCAGGAACGCCTCGACCCGAATGGCGATGCCGCGGTGGTCCAGGAACTTGAGCAAGCCGCTGCCACCGCGAAGATCCATGCCAGCGAGGCGTTTTTCCACTGCGCCGCCGAGTCGATCCAGCTGCATGGCGGCGTCGGTTTTACCTGGGAATACGATCCACACCTGTACTTCAAACGTGCCCGCGCCAGCGAGCATCTGCTGGGCAGCCCGGCACTGCATCGTGAGCGTCTGGCTGCGCATCTTTTGGGAGAGCAAGCATGAAAATCGGTTTCAGTCGTGCCGACGAAGCGTTCCGCGAAGAGGTCGCCCAATGGCTGGCCGAGCACCTGAACGGCGAATTTGCGCCTTTGCGTTTTCGCGGTGGACCGGGGGATGAACACAGCTTTCCCCAAGAACGCAAAGCCTGGGAACGCGAGCTGGCCGCAGGTGCCTGGATCGGTGTCGGCTGGTCAAAGGAACACGGCGGACGCGGACTGTCGATCAGCCAGCAGGTGATCTTCCACGAGGAATATGCCCGCGCCGGTGGCCCCGGACGCATGGGCCATATCGGCGAAGGCCTGGTCGGCCCGACACTCGCCGCCTTCGGCACTTCGGCCCAACAGCAACGCCTGTTGCCCGGCATCCTCGACGGCAGCCAGTTCTGGTGCCAGGGCTATTCGGAACCGGGCGCCGGTTCGGACCTGGCGAACGTGCAGACCCGGGCGAAACTGGATGCCACGGGCGAGCACTGGCTGATCAGCGGGCAGAAGGTCTGGACCTCCCTGGCACACGAGGCCGACTGGTGTTTCGTGCTGGCGCGTACCGAGCCTGGTAGCCAGGGACATCACGGCTTGTCGTTCCTGCTGGTGCCGATGGCCCAGGACAGCATCCGCGTGCAACCGATCCAGCAACTGACCGGCACCAGTGAATTCAACGAAGTGTTCTTCGACCACGCCGTCACCCATGCCGACAACCTGATCGGCCAACCGGGCGATGGCTGGAGGATCGCCATGGCGCTGCTGGGTTTTGAGCGCGGCGTATCGACGCTGGGTCAGCAGATGCAGTTCCACAACGAACTCGACGAAATCATCCGCATCGCCCGCGCCAACGGCGCCGCGCGCGATCCATTGCTGCGCCAGCGCATCGCCCAGGCCTGGGCCGGTCTCAAGGTGTTGCGCTACAACTCGCTACGTATGCTTTCAGGTCCGCAAGACGGCAACCTGGGCCGCGAAGCGATGATCTACAAACTGGCCTGGTCCACCTGGCACAGCGACCTGGGCAAACTGGCCATGGACGTGCTGGGCGACGCCGGGGAAATTCTCGACGCCGCGCCTTACCAGCTCAGCCGCCTGCAGTCGCTGTTCCTGTTCACCCGCTCTGACACCATTTACGGCGGCAGTAACGAAATCCAGCGTAACGTCATTGCCGAACGGGCGCTGGGCATGCCGCGGGAACCACGAGTCACGAATTAAACGAAAAGTCCTTTGTAGGAACTAATGCTGTTCACTTAAGGCGTGGTGGGATGGTGTACATATCCATTGCTACGGTAACGGCCGTTTATGGTTCCGCTCTTCCAGCGGGTCACTTTGAAAAGCGCAAAGTAACCAAGCGCTTTTGCCCCTGTTGTTCGGTGCCTCGCTGTGGCTCCGCATGCCCTTGTAAGTTTGTCAGTGCCTGCTCCGTGGGCCCGCCGCGATCGGCCATCCATGGCCGTGCGCGGCGTCTCGAGGGGGCAAGAAAATCAAAAGCATTCGAGGCAGCCCACCGACCGGCCTGGTCGCCAGCCCCCCCTGCAGGAGCTGTCGAGTGCAACGAGGCTGCGATCTTTTGACGGGATACATCCGCGAAACCTGGTCGACTGCCAGGCCGCCTTCGCGAGCAAGCCCGCTCCCACAAAGGATCGTGTACAGCCACGAGATTCTGGTTAGCTGGAAGATCCCTATGTGCGCCTGAAGCACCAAATCCTGAGTGAACAGCATTACTTTGTGGGAGCGGGCTTGCTCGCGAAAGTGGTGTGTCAGGCGCCATTGATGACGACTGATACTCTGCCTTCGCGAGCAAGCCCGCTCCCACATTCGTCAGGTGTGAACCTTAGGCGGCATACCTTGCACGGGCCGCCCTGATTGCTCAACGCACGCGAATCTTCGGGTCATCCGCCCCTCGGCGCAAGGTATTGAGAAAACCTTCCAGCGGGGCTGGTTCGGCGATCTGCGGCAAGGCGTCCTTGTCCGGGCGTTGTGCCCAGAAGGCATCCCAGGACGGAAACAACTCATGGAAGGTGCCGGCGTACGGCTCGCGCCCTGGCCAGCGCATTTTCAGGCCGCCAATCGGTGGTTTGTTCAGGTCGGTCGCGTACCAGTAGCACGGCAAGCGGCGACGGAAGCACCAGCGCCCGTCGATTCGCTCATAGTCGTCCCAGTACAGCATCTGCATGATCACCCACTCCGGCCCGGTCTCATGTTCGTTCTTCGAATAGACCACGCCGGTGGCGTGATCGGCATCGCTGAACTCGATGATGTGTTGCCCCAGGTGATGGGAGGTGCCGTGAAACTGCTTGCGCATGGTTTCGTCCAGCCACGCCTTGAGGTGCGCGCGACCGCTCTTGTCGCGGCCCACGCGCACGTCCGGGGCGAAGCAGTTGGCCATGGCATCCATGTCACGCATATCCAGCGCCAGGGCGTACTTGCCGGCCAGTTGGCGGATCGCGTCCAGCGACTCCAGGCGGTCGATGCGCGCCAACAACGGGTTCGTGTCCAGGTTCATCAGTCGAGCACCGTGTACAGGTCCGAACCGCGTCCGCCGTCCACCGCCAGGCTGGCGCCGGTGACATACGAAGCCTCTTCGCTGGCCAGGAACAGTATGGCGTTGGCCAGTTCCACCGGCAGGCCGACCCGTTTCATCGGGATCACCTTTTCAGTGTTGCTGCGGGTCTTGGCGTCGCCCAGCATGCCGGCGGTGGCCGGGGTGTCGACCACGCCCGGGATGATCACGTTGCAGCGGATGTTGTGCGGTGCGCCTTCGCTGGCCGCCGCCCGGCTGAAGTTGATCACCGCCGCCTTGGCCGCCGAGTAACCGGCCATCCACGCCGTGCCGAACAGGCCGCAGATCGAAGCGATGTTGACGATCGAACCGCCGCCCTGCTCTTTCATCAACTGCATCGCGGTGCGGGTGCCCCAGAAGGTGCCGTCCACGGTGGTGGCGAAGTTGGCGTGCCAGTCGGCGGTGGTCATGGCGTCGATGCCGCCCCAGGTGTAGGCCATCGCATTGTTGACTAGGATGTCCAGGCGCCCGTGACGTTGCGCGGTGGCTTGCAGCGCACCGACATAGGCCTGTTCATCGCTGACATCGGCCACGGCGATCTCGGCCTGACCGCCCTGGGCCTGGATTTTTTCCTGCACGCCTTGCAGCGGCTCGATGCGTCGCCCGCACAGCACCACCGTCGCACCCTCTTCGGCAAATCGCAGGGCGGTGGCTTCGCCGATGCCGGAACCGGCGCCGGTGACGAAGGCGATTTTTCCTTGTAAACGCTTGCTCATAGGTGACTCCCTGATTAGATAAAGGCCATGCCGCCGTTGACTGCAATGTTCTGCCCGGTCATGAAACTGGCGTCTTCGCTCGCCAGGAACACTGCGACCCGAGCGATCTCGTCGGTCTCGCACATGCGCCCCAAGGGCACGTTCTTCAGCAGTGCCTCCATGTATTCATCAGGAATGCCGGCCATCATCGGCGTGTTGGTCGGCCCCGGTACCAGTGTGTTGACGCGTATGCCGCTGGCCGCCAGTTCGCGGGCTATCGAACGGGTCAGGCCCATCACCCCGGCTTTCGAGGCGCAATAGTGGCTTGGGCCTTCGCCGGTCAGCGCGGCAGTGCTGGAGAGGTTGATAATCGCGCCCTTGCGGCCACCCTTGACCATCAACTTGGCGCCTTCACGGCAGCACAGGAAGGTGCCGCCCAGGTTCACCCCGATCACCCGTGCCCAGCTCTCGTCCGGGGTGTCGAGGAAGCTGTCCAGCCCGCCCACGCCGGCGTTGTTGACCAGGATGTCGAGACCGCCGAAGTGCTGCTCGGCCTGGCCCATGGCATCGGCCACGGAGGCGCCGTCACCGACGTTGCAGGCCAGGGCCAGCACCTTGTCGCCCAGGTCTGCCAGGCTCTCGGCGAGAGCCGCCTGATTCAGATCGACAGCCACTACCTTAGCGCCTTCGGCGACAAAACCACGCACGATGGCCTGCCCCATGCCCTGCCCGGCGCCGGTCACAAAGGCGACTTTATTGAGTAACTTCATCAGCAATCTCCGAATGTGCAAATACGCTGCAGCCCGCTGCCCTTGCAGTGGAGCCGTCGCCTGCATGATTAGCGGCAAGTGCCTTGGCCCACATCGTCCGATGGGACTATCGCCGCGTGGTCTGAACGGACGATGTGGATAACCCCATCAGAGCCCAGCATTCGCAGGGCGCGCACCTCGCCAGGAGCTGCATTCCCCTTCAACTCGCTGCATTCAATCCGCTGCAGCGCCTGGCGCGGCTGTGCTTCATGAATCCGCCGTCAATGGAGAACCCCATGAACCAACCCGTAGATCTGCCCCTGCCCGTAGGCCATTACGCGAGCCTGCCAAACGGCCTGCGCCTGCACTATCTGGATGAGGGCGCAGGCCCCGTGGTGCTGTGGCTGCACGGCAGCGGGCCGGGCGCCAGTGGTTTCAGCAACTTCAAGGGCAACTACCCGCAACTCGTCGCCGCGGGCTATCGCAACATCGTGCTCGACCTCCCGGGTTTCGGCCGCTCGGACAAACCCGAGGACGTGCAATACAACCTGGATTTCTTCGTCGACTGCGTGGCGGCGTTCCTCGAGGCCATTGGTGTGCGGCGTTGCACGCTGCTGGGTAACTCGCTGGGCGGCGCGATCGCCCTGGGTCTGGCCCTGCGTCTGCCGCAACTGCCCCAGAGCCTGATCCTGCTGGCACCGGGCGGTGTCGAGGAGCGGGAAACCTACTTCCAGATGGAAGGCATCGTGCGCATGGTCAGCCTGTTCAGCGCAGGCCCCATCGGCATGGAAGAGATGCGCAGCATGATGCGCTTGCAGCTCTTCGATGATTCGATCCTGCCGGAAAGCCTGCTGCAGGAACGCGTGGCGGTCGCCGTGACCCAGCCCAAGAATTTGTTCAGCACGATGATGGTGCCGAACATGGAAGCGCGCCTGGGTGAGATCCAGTGCCCGATCCTCGGCTTCTGGGGAACCAACGATCACTTCAACCCGATCAGTGGCGCGCAGCGCATCATCGACGGCGCGCCAAACGCCCGGTTCATCGTGCTCAACCGTTGCGGGCATTGGGTCCAGGTGGAACACCGCGAACTGTTCAACCGCAGCTGCATCGACTTCCTGCAGAACGGTTGATCAGCCGCACCGCTCCTCCCTTGGAGGAGCGAACTTGCTCGCGAAGGACTCAAGGGCAACGCGTTTATCCAGCAGACACGCGTTATCGTTAACGACCTTCGCGAGCAATCTAGTGTCGACCGGCTGCTCCTACATGTACAAGATTAGCGATCTGCCGCCTTCTGGCTGTTCAACACGGCATCGCCGGGCTGGCCCAGTACGCAGGAGGTGCCGCCGGGGGTGTACATCATGGCCACGCAGCGGTTGCAGGCAGTGCAGATCGAGTCGCGGCTGGCGCCACTGGCGAGCTTGTTGACGTAGTCATTCTCGGCCAGCAACACCCGGCCCATGGCGACCAGATCGAAACCCTCGGCCATGATTTTTTCGATGCTCGCCAGGCTTTTGGCGCCGCCCAGATAAGCCAATGGCATTTTCACCGCAGCGCGCACCTTGCGCGCATGTTCCAGCAAATACAGCTCACGGAATTCCACGGTCGGCTCTTTACGGCGCTGGATGGCCATGGCCAGGGCGATGATCCGGTTCTTCTGCTGCACGCGGTTTTCCTTGGGAAAGGAAGAGCCGAACATGGTGGTGATCGACTCGGCGTTCATCCCGGCACTGAGCACCAGCAGGTGCGCGCCCTCTTCTTCCAGCATGCGGGCAATATTCGCCCCGTCTTCGGCACTGTTACCGGCGCGCACGCCTTCAGTCACGCTGTATTTGCAGATCACCGCCATCTCCTGGCCGACCGCATCGAGCACCGCACGCAGCACCCGGCGCGGAAAGCGCAGGCGGTTCTCCAGGCTGCCGCCGTACTGGTCGCGGCGCTTGTTGTACATCGGCGAAATGAACTGGCTCAGCAAGTAGCCGTGGCCCATGTGGATTTCCACGGCATCGAAACCCGCCTGGCGTGCCAGGCGCGCGCCTTGGGCGAAATCGCGCACCACTTGCTGCATGTCGTCTTCGTTCATCGCCTGTTTGAGGAACATGCCGCTCATCAAGCCGATCTTGTTGAAACCGCCACTGGCCGACAGCGGACGTTTGGTCGAGCGCTCGCGAATAAAGGTAAAGCAGCCACCGTGGGTGATCTGCGCGCTGGCCAGGCCACCGGCCTGGTGCACCCCGTCGGTCAGGGCCTTGAAATGCGGCACGCTGGATTGGGTAAGGGTCAACTGGTTGGGCAACGTGCGGCCATCGTTGCTCACCGCGCAATAGGCCACGGTGGTCATGGCGGTGCCGCCAGCGACCAGGGCCGAATGCAGCTTGACCAATTGTTTGGAAGGCACGCCCTGGGCACTCATGCCCTCATTGGTTGCGGACTTGATAAAGCGGTTTTTCAGGGTCAGTGGGCCAATCGTAATAGGGCTGAAAGGTGACGGGGTCGGACGAGGATTCATGACAGGCCTCTCTTTATTGTTATCAGGCTACAAAGGGTGACTGCGTCGCCAGATCGCGACGCAGCCATGATCATCAGAAGGTGTACTTGGCGTTGAGCGACAGGTAGTCGCGGTCAGCCAGCAATCGGCCCTGGGCGACGTCCGGCGAACTCAGGTAGGCGACGTAGGTCATGCCGATCTGGAAGTTACCCAGGTACTTGAAATCGCCACCCACGGTCAGACGTTTCTCGTCACGACCCAGGCCCTGATAGGCGCTGCCGTCGACGTTCTGCGTCCATACCACCTTGGTGCTCAGGTCCAGGCCCGTGGCAATGGACGGGTAGTCCATGTAGGCGCCAATGCCCAGCAGGGTCGAACCGCGGGTCTGGGTCTTGGACTCGAATTTATCGAAGGTGCCATCCACGCCGGCGCCGCCGCCGGTGATCGTCAGGCTGTCCACCCCGTCGATGTGTTGATGCACCACTTCACCCATGAAGGTGGTCTGCTGGGCAAGCAGGCTTGGGCCCAGGATGTACATGGCGTTGAGGTTGCCTTGCCAGATCTGCCCGGTGGTCGGCGCGCCGTTGTTCAGGTAGACCGAGGCGCCATCGCGGTAGCTCAGGTCACCGGCGTACTGCACCGAGTCGCCGACCTTGGAGCTGAAACTGATGCCCGTCAGCTTGACGTCTTCGAAATAGCCCAGGCGATAGGACGGCGCGGTGCCATCATGACCGATGCTCTTGAGCGACGAGTATTGGGTGGTGCCGGTGAAGTCGAAGAACAACGAGCCGATACGCTCGTTATAGCGGTAATGGAACAGCCCCACTTCAGTGTTCTCGGTGATCCGGTAGCGCACGCCCAGACCCCATTGGCCGCTGTCGCTGGCGTCTTTCGCACCGCCATAACCGACCGCCAGGCCGTTGGGCAGGTGGTCGACCTGACCGCTGCCCAGACGAAAGAACTCGGCGCCGGGACCGAACGTATCGCTGCCAAAATAGTCCCCCACAGGGTTGAGCTGGGTCTTTTCCCACTCGTACTGGTAGTAGCCCACCAGCGCCAGGTTTTCATTCAGCGACCACGACCCGGACACCTGCCCTACCGGCAGGTATGAGTCCTTGGCCTCGGTACCCGGCACGTTGAACTTGGTCGCGTCCACCGGAGCCTGGCCCTGGCTGATGTTAGGCCAGAACAGACTCTCGCCCCAGGCCACCAGATGCCGCCCGGCCTTGAGCGACAGGTACTGGGTCTCGCCGACTTCAAAGTTGCCATACACATAGGCATCGAGCAGTCGCGCCATGCTGCCACTGAGCCTGCGGGTTTCGTCACTGAAGCCATCGTTGTGCCCGACCTTGTTCACCGTCTGCGGCGAGTCGTTGGCGTTTTTCTGGTTGTAGACATCGTCGTAGAACTGACTGCCGCGCAGCACCGCACCGAGGTTGTCGTGCCTGAGCTGCAACTCGCCAAACAGGCTCAGGCGGTTGTTGATCAACGAGCCGCGCTTGAAGTTGCGCGTGCCGTCGTCGTTGTTCGGGTCGTTGAGGTATTGACTGGCCTGTTTGGCGGTACGCATGGATGCGGTGTAGTTGACCGTCAGCGACGAATCCAGGGTGGTGTCTTCCCCCAGTTCGAGGGTCGGCGCAGCGCTGGCCGTCGCACTGACGAAGGTAATGGCCGTTGCCAACAGGCAGCGACCATTGATCGGGCTCCCCGGACGGCGCGTAACCAGGTTTCGGGTGAACATGCTCCTCTCCTTCTTGTTGTTTGCGGGTGTCGCCGCAGCATGAAAAAAACCGCTCCCCTGCACATCGTCCGTTTGGTGAGTGGCGTACGCTTCATGCCTGAGCGCTGTTGGCCACCACCGCGCGCAGTTCGTTCTTCGCCACCTTGCTCGACGGATTCAATGGCAAGGCGTTGAAGAAGCGCACCTGGCGCGGCACCTTGTAATTGGCCATCTGCTCTCGGCTCCAGGCGATCAGTTGCGCCTCGTCGAGTTCTCTACCTTCGCGCAGGACCACGCAGGCACACCCGACCTCGCCCATGCGCTCATCGGCGATGCCAATCACTGCCACCTGGGCAATTGCCGGGTGTCTGATCAGCGCGGCTTCGATCTCTGCCGGGTAACAGTTGAAACCGCCGACGATGAACATGTCCTTCAGGCGGTCGGTGATGATCAGGTTGCCCGCCTCGTCCAGGCGCCCGACATCGCCCGTGTGCAACCAGCCTTCGGCGTCGATGGCTTCGCGGGTCGCTTCGGGGTTCTGGAAATAGCCCTGCATGATGTGAAAGCCACGCAGGCAGATCTCGCCGGTAAGCCCGGCGTCCAGCGCCTGGTTGTGCGGGTCGCGGATGCTCACTTCAGTGCCGGCAATCGGCCGTCCGCTGGTGCCGGCGATCACCTGCGCCGAGTCTTGTGGATCGCAGATCGTCGCCAGTCCGCCGCACTCGGTCAGGCCATAGGCGGTGGTCACCACGGCAAACCCCAACTCATTGCGCATGCGCTCGATCAGGCTCGGCGGGATGCTCGCCGAACCGGTCACCGCGATACGCAGGCTCGACAGGTCGGTCTGCTTGAGCTGCGGATGGGCCAGCAGCGACAGGTACAGCGTCGGTGCGCCGGGCAGGACGCTGATACGCTCACGGGCGATGCGCTGGAACACCTGTTCTGCGTCGAACACCGCATGGGGCAGGATGGTCGCCCCGCCGATCAGGCAGGTCAGCCAACCGGCCTTGTAGCCAAAGGCATGAAAGAACGGGTTAACGATCAGGTAACGGTCGCCCGGCACCAGGCCGATGATCTTGACGTATTCGCTGAAGGCTCGCAGGTTCTGCCCATGGCCGCTCATCACGCCCTTGGGTTTGCCGGTGGTGCCGGAGGTGAACAGCAGGTCGCACATGGCCTCGGGGCCAACAGCCAATGCACGGTGCCTGGCGCTGTCGGCATCGATGGCCGCCGCGCCGCGCAGGAACTGTGCAAGTGTCAGGTCCACAGTCAGCCTGGGCGTGTCGCCATCGACAATCACCAGGTGTTCGAGGCTGGCCGGTCGATGGGGCGCGAGCAGCGCCGGGTAGTCGACGTCGAGAAACCGCTGCTGGACAAACAACAGCCGGCAGCCGCTGCGTTCCAGCACATCGGCGGCCTCAAGGCCCTTCATGCGCGTGTTGATCGGCACCAGCACCGCACCGGCGCACTGGATGCCCAGCGCCGCGAGGATCCAGTCACCACTGTTCGGCGCCCAGATACCGACCCGGTCACCGGCCTGGATCCCCAGGGCCATCAAGCCCCGGGCAAAGCCCATGACGCGCTCGGGCAGGTCCGCGTAGTCGATGCATTGGCCGTTTTCCTCGATGGCCGTGCGCCCGGCAAAACGTTCGGCGCTGCTAAAGACCAACTGGGCAAGGGTGACAGGGGCTGCGCTCAGGGGCGCGGCAAGGTTCAGGCTCTGATTCATCGTGGGCTCGGGCTCATCAATCGGGAAAGCGGATACGCAGTTGCGCGCTGGTGGGCACGGCCTGACAGGCCAGAATCCAGCCTTCGGCCAGGTCGCCCGCATCCAGTGCATCGTTGTGCAGCAGTTCGACTTCGCCGCTTTCCAGGGTGCACATGCACGAGGCGCAGCCACCGACACGACAGGCGCTGGGCGGGTTGAGGCCGGCACGCTCCATGGCGGCCAGCACGGTCTCGCCGCTGTCGCAGGCCAGCTGGTGGTCCTCGCCATCCAGGCGCACCGCCAATTGCGCGGCCACGGCGGCCTCGCTGCTGGCCACCAGCGGCAGCTCACCTTCACCGGGCAGCGAGACGAAGCGCTCGACATGCACCCGACGATCCGGCATGCCCAAGCCCTTGAGCGCGCTGACGGCCGCGTCCATGAACGGGCCCGGACCACAAATGAATGCCTGGGCATCGATAAACGACCGCGCCAGTTCGGCCAGTTGCCCGACGCTCGGGATGCCCTGCACCGAATCCAGCCAGTGGACGATTTGCAGGCGTTGCGGATGAGCGCTGGCCAGGTGCCTGAGTTCATCCTTGAATATCACCGAGGACTCATCGCGGTTGGCATAGATCAGCAGGACCCGGCCTGTTCCCGCGAGTAACGCCGAACGCAGGATCGACAGCACCGGGGTCACGCCACTGCCACCGCCGAACAGCAGCAAGTCGCCGTCGAGGCTGCGCGGCACGAACACCCCGGCCGGTGGCAGAACCTCCACGGTCTGGCCGGCCTGCAACTCGCCGCACAGCCAGTTCGAGGCGCGTCCCTCGTGCACGCGCTTGACCGTTACCCGCAACGGCTCATCCAGCAACGGCGTGCTGGACAATGAATAACAACGGGGCAGCCAGCCGTCCTCGAAGGGCACGCGCAAGGTCAGGAACTGGCCGGGTTGATAGCGAAAACGTTCGCCCAGATGCTCCGGCACGTCGAACACCAGGGAGCGCGCATCGGCGGTTTCCTCGATCACTCGCGCCACGCGCAGGGCAAGATAATTGTTCATAGGTCAGGTACTCATGACCACCTGGCCGTGCAGCACGGACAGGTGTAAACCCAGGGGTGTCGAAACGGGCGCCGTGGCCTCAGACATAAGGGTCCGGGTTGGGCAGGCCGAGCATCACCGCGCCGTAGCTGCGGCCGTAGGCCATGTAGTTATTGGCGATGTGCCCGCGCGCCTGGTGCAGGTCGCGGAACAGCCGCGCTACCGGATTGGTGTTGTACAAGCCCGAGGCCGCCATGCTGCGCAGCAGGTCGTTGGCCCGCTCGGCACAGATGTTGGTCACGTAGGCCGACTGGTAGCGATACAGCAGGCGGGTCTCGGTGTCCGGGTACTCGCCGGCACGGGCCAGGCTCATCAGATGCTCGTAGTTACGCTCCAACACCAGGCGCAGCCCGTCGACGGTGATCATCGCTTCGGCAACGGCGGTTTGTGCCACCGGATCGTCAGCAGTACGGGCGCCGTGCTTGCCGATGTGCTTGGCGGCGTTATCGCGGAACTCGTTGATCGCACCCTGCAGGGCGCCGATGGCCGAGGTCGAGACGGCGCGGGAGAACACCTGGGCGAACGGGATCGCGTAGATCGGGTTGGTGTTGACCAGGCGCCCAGGCGTCGCTTCGAGAGTCCAGTTATTGGTGCGTTGCACGCGATGGGCCGGGACGAATACATCCTCGACCACGATGTCATGGCTGCCGGTGCCGCGCAGGCCCAGCACGTCCCAGTTGCGTTCGATCTGATAGTCGCGACGTGGCAGCAAGAAGGTGCCGTGCTCGGCGGCCAGTTCGCCATCGGGTGGCAGGATACCCCCCAGGAACACCCACTGGCAGTGCTCGCTGCCGCTGGAGAAACCCCAGCGTCCGCTGATGCGGTAACCACCCTCGACCACCGTGACCTTGGCCGCCGGCATGTAGGTCGAACAGATCAAGGTGCTGTGGTCATCGGCCCAGACTTCACGCTGCGCTTCGATCGGATAGCGCGCCAACTGCCAGGGGTGAACCCCCATCACGCCGTAGATCCAGGCCGTGGACATGCAACCCTCGGCGAGGATGGTCTGGATTTCGAAGAAGGTGCGCGGGTCCACTTCATAACCACCAAAGACCTTTGGCTGCAAGGCTCGCAGCAAGCCGGCGGCCTGCAACTCGACGATGCTCTCCACTGGCACTTTCAAGTCCTTGTCGGCCTGCGCCGTGCGTGCCTTGAGTGCCGGCACCAGGCTACGTGCACGTTCAAGCAGATCACGTTCGTCCTGGTTCTTTTCTCGCATGCTGTGCATCACTCAATTCTCCCGATCTCACTGCGCCACTGCGCGAGTTGTGATGGATCATCGGATCGAGCGAGCAATCATTCATCGTCAATGCGGACTAGGGGTGAGCGTGATTTTTCGGGCTGGGTGTATATCCGTTGCTGCGGTAACGGCGACTTAAGGTTCCGCTTTTACAGCGGGTCACTTTTGAAAGAGCCCAAAAGCAACCAAAAATTCTCTTGCCCCACCACTCGGTGCCGAGCACTAGCGAGGCACCGAACGAAAGGGGCAAGAGCCCTTGGTTACTTGGGGCCGGGCGGCGTTCCGCTTTTCCAAGTAACTCGCCGTAAGGGCGAAACCATAAGTCGCCGTTACCGAAGAAACGGATATGTACTCCCCCCGCTAGTCCGTTGAGACGATGCCCAATCCAACCACGAAAGCGATAGTAAACCCATCCATAGTCGACCCCACGGAGCAAGGTCCCATGAGTATTTTGCAGCGTTTCCAACTGGACGGCAGCGTCGCCATTGTCACCGGCGCCGGCCGCGGCATTGGTCGGGCGATTGCCCTGGCATATGCCGAAGCCGGTGCCGATGTGGTGTGTTCGGCACGTTCGCTGGACGAAGTAGAGGCAGTGGCCGAGGAAGTGCGCGGCCTGGGCCGGCGCGCCCTGGCCATCGCCTGTGACGTCAACGATGCCGGACAACGCCAGGCGCTGGTGCGTCAAAGCGTTGAGCAAATGGGCCGGATCACTCATCTGGTCAACAACGTCGGCGGCGGCGGGCCCAACGATCCACTGGCGATGACGCCCGAGCAGTTCGCCCAGGTGCTGACCTTCAACGTCGCCACCAGCTACGCCTTCTGCCAGTTGTGTGTGCCTCTGATGCGTGAGGCCGGTGGCGGCAACATCATCAACATCAGCTCGGTGGCGGCGCGCTATTCCCAGCGCCATTTCAGCGCCTACGGCACCGCCAAGGCCGCCCTCAGCCATCTGA
Organism: Pseudomonas sp. FW305-70; assembly: GCF_058783925.1. NCBI lineage: Bacteria > Pseudomonadati > Pseudomonadota > Gammaproteobacteria > Pseudomonadales > Pseudomonadaceae > Pseudomonas > Pseudomonas sp. FW305-70. Next base: position 22,210 of record NZ_JBYSYZ010000038.1, on the reverse strand, counting down.
CCCGCCTGCTGGCCCAGGACTTCGCTCCGCAGGTCCGGGTCAACGCCGTAGCCCCCGGCCCGACCCTGACCGAAGCGCTGAACAGCGTGATGCCCGCCGCCATGCGCGAGGTCATGGAGGCCAACACCCCGCTCAAATGCCTGGGCACCCCGCAAGACATCGCCGCCGCCGCGCTGTACCTGGCCAGCCCCGCTTCGGCCTGGGTGACCGGCAAGATCATCGATGTCGATGGTGGTGCCGACTCGTCGGTCTGGCCCGGCTGACCGACTCCTTTGGACCCGCCCCTGATGACATTGGGGTGGGCCTTTTTTATCTCCCCCCATCTGGAGCCCTCGCCATGGACGCCCATTTGATCAACGCCCTCGGTGACGAACTGTTCAACGCCTTGCGCAGCCGCCAGACCCTGGCTCCCCTGACCCGGCGCTATCCGCAGATCACCCTGGAGCAGGCCTACCGGATTTCCCTGCACTTCCTGCAACGCCGCGAAGCCCTCGGCGAGCAAGTGATCGGCAAGAAAATCGGAGTCACCAGCCGTGCCGTGCAAGAAATGCTCGACGTCCACCAACCGGACTTCGGCTTCCTCACCGATGCCATGCAGGTCGAGGATGGCAGCGATGTCAGCCTGGCCCGCTATAACCTGATCCAGCCACGGGCCGAAGGCGAAATCGCCTTTATCCTCGGCGAAGACTTGCAAGGCCCGGGCATCAGCGCCGAGGACGTGCTGACCGCCAGCCAGTGGGTCGTGCCGTGCTTCGAAATCGTCGATTCGCGGATCGACGACTGGCAGATTCGCATCCAGGACACCGTGGCCGACAACGCCTCCTGCGGTGTGTTCGCCCTCGGCACCCAGCGGATCGACCCGCGCTCGCTGGACCTGGCCGCGGTGCACATGCAAATGCTCAAAAACGGCCAGCCGGCAGGCTCGGGCCTGGGTTCGGCGGTGCAAGGCCATCCCTGCGCGGCAGTGGCCTGGCTGGCCAATACCCTGGGCGAGCTGGGCATCCCGTTCCGCCGTGGCGAAATCATTCTCTCCGGTGCCCTGGCGCCGCTGGTGCCAGTGGTCGCCGGTGACAGCATCAGCCTGTCCATGAGCGGGCTCGGCGAAACCAGCCTGCGCTTTGTCCCGTGAATCGCCCTTCCCTCTTCAGGAGCCAAAAAACCATGAGCAAAAAGATCAAATGCGCGCTGATCGGGCCGGGCAACATCGGCACCGATCTGCTGTACAAACTGATGCGCAGTGAAGTGCTGGAACCGGTGTGGATGGTCGGCATCGACGCGACTTCCGAAGGCCTGGCTCGGGCTCGCGAGCTGGGCCTGAAGACCACCGCCGATGGTGTCGACGGCCTGTTGCCGCATGTCCTCGAAGACCAGATCCAGATTGCCTTCGATGCTACTTCGGCCTACGTGCACGCGCAGAACTCGCGCAAGCTCAATGCCCTGGGCGTGTTGATGATCGACCTGACCCCGGCGGCCATCGGCCCGTATTGCGTGCCACCGGTCAACCTCAAGGCGCAACTGGGCCTGGGCGTGATGAACGTCAACATGGTCACCTGCGGCGGCCAGGCCACCATTCCGCTGGTGGCGGCGGTGTCCAGCGTACAGCCGGTGGAGTACGCCGAAATCATCGCCACCGCTGCTTCGAAATCGGTCGGCCCCGGCACCCGGAAAAACATCGACGAGTTCACCCGCACCACTTCCAGCGCAGTGGAAAAGGTCGGCGGCGCGAAGAAGGGCAAAGCGATCATCATCATCAACCCCGCCGAGCCACCGCTGATCATGCGCGACACCGTGCATTGCCTGACCGCCAGCGAACCCGACCAGCCGGCAATCACCGCCGCCATCGAGGCGATGATCAAGCAAGTGCAGCGCTACGTGCCCGGCTACAAGCTGGTCAACGGACCGGTGTTCGACGGCAATCGGGTGTCAATCTTTATGGAAGTCGAAGGCCTGGGCGACTACCTGCCCAAGTACGCCGGCAACCTCGACATCATGACCGCCGCCGCGGCGCGCACTGCCGAGATGTTCGCCGAGGAGATCCTCAAGGGCGAGCTTGTGCTGAACGCTACCGTCCAAACCGCCCACGCATAAGGAGCCGACCATGGATCTTCGCGGCAAAAGCATCACCGTTCACGACATGTGCCTGCGCGACGGCATGCACCCCAAGCGTCACCAGATCAGCCTGCAACAGATGAAAGACATTGCCTGCGGCCTCGACGCGGCCGGCGTGCCGCTGATCGAAGTCACCCACGGCGACGGCCTCGGCGGTAGCTCGGTGAACTATGGCTTCCCGGCCCACACCGACGAGGAGTATCTGTCGGCAGTGATCCCGCTGATGAAAAAGGCCAAGGTTTCGGCCCTGCTGCTGCCGGGCATCGGCACCGTCGATCACCTGAAAATGGCCCATGAACTGGGGGTCAACACCATTCGCGTCGCCACTCATTGCAGCGAGGCCGATGTCAGCGAACAGCACATCTCCCACGCCCGCGGCTTGGGCATGGACACCGTTGGCTTCCTGATGATGGCCCACATGAACAGCCCCGAAGGCCTGGTCAAGCAAGGCTTGCTGATGGAAAGCTACGGCGCCAACTGCATCTACCTGACCGACTCGGCGGGCTACCTGCTGCCCCACGACGTCAGCGCCCGCGTGGCAGCGATGCGCGCGGCCCTCAAGCCGGAAACCGAAATCGGCTTCCATGGCCACCACAACCTGTCGATGGGCGTGTCCAACTCCATCGCCGCGATTGCCGCCGGGGCCAACCGGATCGACGCCGCCTGCGCGGGCCTCGGTGCCGGAGCGGGCAACACGCCGATGGAAGTGCTGGTGGCGGTGTGTGACCGCATGGGCATCGACACCGGCGTCAGCGTGTTTGGTATCCAGGACGTCGCCGAGGATTTAGTGGTGCCAATCATGGATTTCCCGATCCGCAGCGACCGCGATGCCCTGACCATGGGCTACGCCGGGGTCTACGGTTCGTTCCTGTTGTTCGCCAAGCGTGCAGAGAAAAAATACGGCGTTTCGGCGCGGGAAATCCTCGTTGAAATGGGCCGTCGCGGCATGGTCGGCGGTCAGGAGGACATGATCGAAGACACTGCCATGACCCTCGCCCGTCAGCGTCGACAGGCGTAAGGCGAGATGATCGTTCCCACGCTGTGGGAGCGATCAACACAACACCTGTAGGAGCAAGGCTTGCCCGCGAAGAACGATGACGTGGTATGACAGATACACCACGGCGTCTGGTTCGCGGGCAAGCCTCACTCCTACGGATCATTGGATCATCGGGTTAACGCCAATCCGCCACAATCCCGTGCTCCAGCGCAAACGGCTGCGCCGCAATGGTCCGGCGTTGAAACGCCGGTGCCTGTTCGGCGGTAGCCAGCCACAGCATCACGGCCGCCGGTACATGGGGTGGAGCGCTGCCGGCGCGCAGGGCGATCAAGCCTTTGTCGCCGATGGTGGCCTTGAGCGCTTCAGTGGTGACTACGCCCGGATTGAGGGTATAGGCGCGCACACCGGCCTCACCCAATTCCGTGCTCAGCACCCCGGACAATCGCGACACCGCCGCCTTGCCCGCGCCGTAGGCATAACCCCAGCCACCCTTGCCCGCCGCTACCGGTGGGTCGCTTTCGCCGGCGCCGGAGGTGACGTTGATCACTACCCCGCCGCCGCGCGTCACCATGTGTTCAGCCACCGCCTTGGTCAACAGGAACGGGGTAAGGATGTAACCATGGAACATCCGCTCCAGGGTCTGCGCCTGCAGGTCCATGAATCCGGCGTTGAGATCGCTGCCCTGGTAGATCGCGTTGTTGATCAGTACGTCGATGCGCCCGTACTCGGCCAGTACCGCCTGGCAGGCGTTCAGGGCCGAGGCGTTGTCGAGCAGGTCCATCGGCACCACGAGCACCCGGCAACCGAGCTCGCGCAACACCTGCGCAGTGCCGTTGAGGCTGCCGGCCAGCGGCGCCCCGGCGGTATCGCGCAAGGCATGTTCATGTTGTTCGCCCTCATTGAGAGTGCGGGCGCTGATTGCCAGGTCGAAACCGGCGCGGGCGAAGGCCAACGCCGCCTCGCGGCCGATACCCCGGCTGGCGCCAGTGATGAATGCCACTTTGTTCATGGGAGTTCCTTTTAGAAGCGCGAGGCGCGGACCATGGCATCCATGCCGCCATCGACAAACAGCACGCTGCCATGGATAAACGAAGCCTGTGGCGATTGCAGGAACGCGACCGCCGCGGCGATTTCCGCAGGTTGCCCGGCGCGACCCAGGGGTGCAACGAATTCTCGGGTCGACTTGCCGAAGCGTGCATCGTCCAGCGAGGCCTGGTGCAGTGGGGTTTCTACCGCACCCGGTGCCACCACGTTCAAGCGCATGCCCTGTTTGCCCCAGCTCACAGCCAGGCTGCGGACATGCTGACTGATGGCGTATTTGGAGGCGGCATAGGCGACGTGAGGCTGGCCGAAGCTGTTGGCCAATTCCAGCGCCCGGGCCTCATCGCCCGCAATCATCGCTTCAATCATCGGCTGGCCCTCGGGCCCCGAATGAGTCGCCGCCACCGAGCCGATCACCAGCGCTGCCGGTTGTTGACCCCTGGCCAACGCCCCCTGCAGGCCATCGAGCAACTGGCTGACGCCAAAGTAGTTGACCGCAAGGACCAGACCGCAGCTTGGCGCCGTGACACCGACCCCGGCGCAGCAGATCAACCCGTCGAGGACCCCGCCGCTGAGTTCAAGCACTTGCCCGATGGCGGCGTCACGTCCCTGAGCAGTGGACAGGTCGGCGATCACTTCGGCGTTGTTGCGATCGATACCGATGACCTGGTGCCCGGCGGCGCGCATGGCGGCGGATACGGCAGCCCCGATTCCCGAGGCACTGCCGGTGATGGCTGTAATTGGCATGGTGGTTCTCCGTGATAGGTCCGCCCAGTATCGACAGGGCGATCACGGGACGGCATCGTCCGTGCGGACTAAAAAATGCGCTGCGTCAATGACCGCGCCGCCGGGCAGCGGATGGCCCGGCGGCGGGTCTGCAGGATCAGGCCTGACGATAGATCGGCACGGCCAGTTGCAGCGGCGGCACCTTGATCTTCTCGGCCACTTTCAACGCCAGTTGCGGCTTGCCCAGAGCCACCACGCTGTTGAGCATGATGCGCACCAGTTCGGTCTGGCGCCGCACACCGGTCTTGGAGAAGATCGAGCGCAGGTGCGCCCGCGCGGTGTTGCGCCGGATATTCAGGACCTCGGCAGCTTCCTCCAGGGACAAGCCGTTGGCCAGTTCCATGGCCAGGGCGGTTTCGGCCTTGGTCAGGTTGAACAGCTGCTTGGTCACCACCTCGCTGGCCAGGGATTTGCTCGATGCATCGCGGATGTATACCAGCGCCGCCGGCTGGCCCTTCTCCTCGGCCCAGTCCAGGGACGGAATCGATTCGACCACCACCCCGAGGTTGACCAGCCCTGAAGGCCGCGTCACCGACATGGCCTCGGCGCTTTTTGGCGCATCCGGGCAGAACGCGCCGCGAATCAGGCGTTGCAGCTCACGGTTGTCGCTGGGATACGTTGCCTCCAGGCGCCCGCCCACCAGTTTCAGGCCATCGGAACGGGCGAGGATTTCCTGGGCCACCGGATTGATCTGCAGCACGCTGCCGCTCTCGTCGAGCACCAGGGTCGCCACCGATAACCGGCTGATGGCCTGGGAGTACAACTCGCTCAGCGATTCGCTGCGATCCAGCAGGTTATGCAACTGGGAGGCGCGCCGCAGGTGTGGCAGGAAACTGGCGCACACCGCCCGGTCATGGGCAGAGAAGTTGGTGGCCCGCTTAGGGCGGGTGATGCGAAAGCGCAGTTTGCCGCCGTCCGGGGTGGAAATGTCCGCGCACATCACGTGATACACATCATTGGGACCGCAGAACGCCTTGAAGTAGGCGCTGTGTTCCCATTCTGTGGAGCTCATGATGTCATCGACCGTGAACACACTGTCCAGCGGCTGGTTGGAGAAAGGCGAATTGGTTTGCGGGTAGGTCATGTAGCAGACATCACCGGCACCCTCGATGTCGCCGACGATGATCATCACGCCCGTATCGGGTTGATCCGGTACCCGCAGGATCAGGGTGACAAAGTTGGCATCGTAGAGCTTGAGAAAGCTTCTGAGGGCGTGGGCCATCAGTTTCGGATCGAGGGCGCCTTCGTAGATTTCGCCCACCAGCTGGTTGTAGCGCGTGAGGTCGAGGCCAAGGCTGGCCAGGGCTTCATAGGTCAAGACAGCATTTTGCATAGTCTTATCTCGCTCGGGTAAGGACTGCGCCCTTCCCTTGTTATTTTTATAATTTCGGCCGGGGGAACCCAGGGCTCCCCCCCTCTCGACGGCTACTTGCCTGCCAGTTTCCCTATCGCCTGCGGACTCCACAATAGGCCCGGCAGGATTATTTTTCGCTAGCGGTATCACGCGCAGCCGGACTGTTTTTCAGGCGGAACTGCCCTCGTGCTGGCGCAGGTGTACGTTCCCGATAGGTAACCAACGGTCGCCCGCGATTGAACCAGGCGGCCAATGCCGGCAGGAGGAAAATCGCCCCCAGTACGTTGACCAGAAACATGAACGACAGCAACACACCCATGTCAGCCTGGAACTTCAGCGGTGCGAACGCCCAGGTGCAGACGCCAATGGACATGGTCACGGCAGTGAACACCGCAGCGGTGCCGCGTTGGCACATAGCCTGGTAGAACGCCTCGCGCAAGTCGGATCCGCGCAGCATTTCATGCTGGATACGCTCGTACAGGTAAATGCCGTAGTCGACACCCACGCCCACCCCCAGCGCCATCACCGGCAAGGTCGCGACCTTCAGGCCGATCCCGAGCATGGTCATCAAGGCGTTACAGAGGATCGCGACAATCGCCAGCGGCACCAGAATGCACAGCACCGCGCGGATCGACAAGAAGGTCAGCCAGCAAAACAATGCCACCGATCCGAATAGTGCCCCGAGCATGATCACTTCGGCGCGCTTGACCGCCTCATTGGAGGCCGCCATCACCCCGACGTTGCCACCGGCCAGGAGAAACTCGACTTGCGGCGAGCTGACTTCGGCAATGATCCGCCTGGCTTGCGCGATCGCATGGCTGACGGTGCTGCCTTCGTGATCGGCCAGGAACACCAGGATCTGCATCTGCTGGCAGCCGTCGGTGACCAGTCCGTCATCCGGAATATAAGCCCGCGCGCCCTGACTCAGGCCGCGGGGCGAACCCGGAATCGCCGCCCAGCGCGGATTGCCTTCGTTATTGCCGGCGATCACCCGCTTGCCCATGTCCGCCACGCTCTGTATCGACTGTACACCGGAGACCGTGCGCATGCGGAAATCGAAGGCTTCCACCGCACGCATCACCGCAGGCGACAGGCAACCTTCATCGACGCCCTTGACCTGGACGAACACCGACATCACATCGAGCCCGATGGAGTAGCTGCCGATGATCTTGCTGTTGTCCTGGTTGTAGCGCGAATCGGCCCGCAGCTCCGGCGCGCCCGCGCCGATATCGCCCACCGCCAGGTCGCGAGCCTTGTAGGCCCCGGCCAACAGCAACAGCAGACTGACGGCGAACACTCCGAGGGCCGGCCCCGGTTCGGCCAACGCCGACAGGCGCCACCACAGGCGGTGCCTGCCCGCCGGCCGTGATTGCGCCCGACGCAATAGCGCGGGTTCCAGCCGCAGGTAGGAAATGATTACCGGCAACATCAGTTTGTTGGTGATGATCATCAACATCACGCCGATGCAGGCTGTCACCCCCAGTTCGTGGACGATGGGAATGTCGATCAGCATGATTACCGCGAACCCCAGGGCATTCATCAGCAAGGCCAGGGAACCGGGGATGAAGATCTTGCAGAACGCCGAGCGCGCCGCTTCCTTCGACGTACTACCGGCCAGCACGTCTTGCTTCCAGGCGTTGGTCATCTGCACCGCATGGGACACGCCGATAGAGAAGATCAGGAACGGCACCAGAATCGACATCGGATCAATGCCCAGGCCCAGCAGCGGCAACAGGCCCAGCAACCAGACGACCGGCAGCAACGCTACCACCAGCGCCACCACTGTCAGGCGCAGGGACCGGGAATACAGCCACAGCAGCAACCCGGTGATCACGAAGGCCGCGACAAAGAAGCCGATCACCGTGTTCAACCCTTCGACCACATCCCCCACCAGCTTGGCGAAGCCGACGATGTTGATCTCGATATCGGCGCTGTTGTACTTGGCGCGGATTTCTTCGAGGCGCTTGGCGATGTCGACATAGGACACCGGCTGGCCAGTCTTGGGGTCGGTGTCCTGCAGGTCGGCGCGGACCATGGCCGACTTCAGGTCGTTGGCCACCAGGCGACCGACCTGCCCGGAGGCCGCCGTGTTGCTGCGCACCTGCGCCAGGTCCTCGGCTGTGCCGCTGAAGCGCGGTGGCACCACCACGTCGCCAAAGAAACCTTCCTCGGTAATTTCGATGTAGCGCACGTTGGCGGTAAACAGCGACGTCACGCTGGGGCGGTTGACCCCGGAGATGAAAAACACGTCGTCGGTGACTTTGCGCAGGGTCTCGAGGTACTCGGCGTTATAAATGTCACCCTCGCCTTTCCAGTGCACGCTGACCAGGAAGCGGTTGGCGCCGGTGAAGTAGCGGCTGAACTTGAGAAAATTGATCATGTATTCATGACGCACCGGGATCTGTTTGTTAAAACCCGGATCCAGTTGCGTGTGGGTGGCGCTGTAGCCCAGGCCCAGCGTCACCAGGACAAACAGCGCCAGCAGTCCCTTGCGCCAAGCCATCAGATGGTCCGCGCACGTTTCGACGCATCGAGTCACCCAGTGTTTACCTTGATTCATTGCCTGCCTCTCATTTACTGGGTGGCCTGTGTGGCCATTAGGGCAGCGACACTGCCACCTGAACCCTGCAATACCCCGCGTTCGCCACCCACCAGCAGCCGCGGGCCAACCATCGTCGCCGAGGTCAACGTACCGAGCCCGGCCAGGCGTCCGACACCGACCAGTGCACCCTTTGCATCCAGGCGCACCACCGAGCTGCCGGCACCGACGATCACCAGCCCCGAGTGATCGGGCAGCAACACATGGCCGTACAAAGGCAGCTGGTTACCGACGTTGATCTGGGCCCAGCTGTCGCCGAAGTCATGGCTGACGAACACATGCCCACGCATGCCGTAGGTCACCCAGTTGTCCGCGCTCAGGCGCACGATGCCGAACAGCGAGCCACTGTAGAACGCCGGCAAGATCTGCCAGTGCTGGCCGCTGTCGGTGGTACGCAACACCAGGCCCTGCTCGCCCACCAGCATGCGCCGGCCATCGTCGCCACCGGCCATGCTGTTGAGGTGCGCGTTGTCGATCGCCAGCGATTGTGGGGTCCAGGTCTGCCCGGCATCCAGGGATTGATAGAACTTGCCGAAGCTGCCGAACGCCACGACGCTTTCGCCACCGCCGGTCCAGATGCCCAGCAGCGGCTCGCCCAGATCGCTGTCGTGGCGCATTTCCTGCCAGGTGCTGCCTGCATCCTGTGAACGCAGGATCCAGCCGTCATGACCGACGGCCAGCAAGCGCTTGTCATCCAGCGCCACCACGGCAGTCAGGGTCGCATTGCGTTGCGTGGCGACGCTGGCTGGCTGCCAGCTGACGCCCTGGTCATCGCTGAGCAGGATGCTGCCACGCTCACCCACGGCGACCACCCGCGCGCCAAGATTGAGCAGGCCGTTGATCTGCACCCGGTCCGGGCGCGTGGTCAACAGTTCTTGTTGCGGTAGGGATTTGGGGGAAAAGGTGTAGCCAATGGTCAAGGCGACCACCAGGCAAACCGCGTAGCCGATCACCGAACGCATGAGCAACGCTCCTGTTCGGGATAGGCGTGGATAGGGCAAGTCATAGGGCCGATCCTCTTGTTTTTGTCACGCACCAGAGCATGCGAGGCAATCGAGATGGGCGTTGCCTCTGGGGGGAATAGTCGGTGCAAGGACTGGGTGACACATCGTCCAAATGGCTTATGCAATGGCGTGAATGACGTGAGGCGGGGAACATCGCTGTACAGCGTTCGGTTTTGGAGCGTAATTGGCAAACCACCGCAGCTACCGGTGATCTGTGACGCTCGATCTTCGGATACGGCGCAGGACTATTGTGGGAGCGAGCCTGCTCGCGATGAGGCCATGCCAGTCGCCATCCAGGTCGACTGATCTACCGCTATCGCGAGCAGGCTCGCTCCCACAGGAATTCACCTGCTCAGTGGCCCGGGTAGCGATCAGGCGATGTACAGGATCACCAGGTCGTTGATCACCGACGGTCGGTCCTGGCCCACCACATGGGTGTTGAGTTCCAGGGTCAGCTGGGTGCCACGGGCCAGGATTTCGACTTTTTTCACCCGGGCCCGCGAATGGATGCGCGAGCCGGCCGGTACTGGCGCCGGGAAGCGCAGGCGATCGGAGCCGTAGTTGATCTGAGTGGTGAAACCGCTGATTTCAAAGCCCAGCGCCAGTTTCATCCGCGACTGCAGCACTTGCACCAGCGCACCGTGAGCAATGGTGCCGCCAAACGGACTTTGCAGGCGCGCCCGCTCCGGATCGGTATGGATCCAGTAATCGTCACCCGACAACCGGGCAAATTCGTCGATCAACGTCTGGTCGACCACCACGACATTGCTCCAGTCGCTGAACTGCTCGCTGACCAGTGCCTGCAAGGCCGGCCCATCGTTGAGGTCGATCTGCCGCGCGATCGGTTGCTCCGTCGCCGCAGGTGCCGGTTCGCTGTCCTGCGCCGGCAGCGACTCAAGGCTCGCCGCATCCTTGTCCACCCCGGTGAAGCGCAGCAGGCGGGTGCCCTTGGCGTCGACTTCGGCGAACACCGGCTGCAAGGACATGCCGATCTCGACTTCGTTTTCCTCGAGACCTACCAGGTTGGTGTTGATGCGCACCCCTTCGGCCAGCTCGACCACCGCCAGTTTCTGCGGCATTTCATCAATGAAGTCGGGCAAGGTCGCAATGCGCGTCACGGTGTAGCTGTACAGCGTCGCGGCGCCGTTGACTTCGCGCCAGGCCAGGTCATGTTCCAGGCACACTGGGCAATGCCGGCGCGGGTAGAAGTTCCAGTGCGCACAGGCGTTGCATTGCTGGATCAACAGGCGGCGAGCCTTCAGGCCCTCCCAGAAGGGTGCGGAGATTTGCGTCGCGACCGGCATCGGTTTGTTGTTGGACATGTGCTTATGCTCCCTGAAGTATCAATGCGCCCTGCTCACTCATCACGCCACCGGTGCCGGAGACGTAGACGCTGTCGCAGCGGCCCAGTTGGCGTTCACCGGCGGTGCCGGCGATCTGCGTCACCGCCTCGATCACCTGGCTCATGCCACCGGCCGAGGCCGACTGGCCGAAACTCAGTTGCCCGCCATGGGTGTTCATCGGGAAGTCGCCACGCCAGGTCAGGTCGTGTTCGCGCACGAACGCCATGCCCTCGCCCTTGCCACAGAAACCGGCATCTTCCAGGGTGAGCAAGGTGGTGATGGTGTAGCAGTCGTAGATCTGCGCGGCATCGACGTCTTTTGGCTTCAGCCCGGCCATGGCAAAGGCTCGCTGGGAGGCCGGACCAATCGGCGTGTGCAGCATGTCCTCGGCATAGGACGGCGACTTGAATGCCAGGTGTTCGCCAAACCCGGTAATGAACGCCGGACGTTTGCGGGCCCGCGCCGCCACTTCCTTGTTGGTGATAATCATCGCGGCGCCACCGGTCACGGGCATGACGATTTCCAGGACATGCAACGGGTCGGCGACCATTTTGCTGGCCAGCACCTGTTCGATGGTCAACGGCTGGCCATAGAACATCGCTTGCGGGTTGGCCAGGGCGTTGGTGCGCTGGTCGACGGCTATCTTGGCCATCGCCCGCTGGTCGTAGTCGTACTGTGCGGCATAACGCTGGGCAATCATCGCGTAGCCGGTGTTCTGGCCCATGTGCCCGTAAGGCAGGTCGAACTCGGCCTCGGGCGCGCCAAAGGCCGTGCTGTGCCCACCGAAACGCATGGACCGAGCCATCCAGCCGGGGTCCTCGTCGGGACCCAACGGCGCCATGCGCGCGGGGATGACGCACAGGACCGCCTGGCATAACCCCAGTTCGATCGCGGCGGCAGCGCGCCAGACCATGCCCACCGATGTGCAGCCACCCAGGTCGACCACTTCGGCGAAGTTCAGGCGCAGGCCCAGGTATTCGGCGGCCATCGCCGGTACGAACACCGAGGCTTCATGAAAATGCGGGCCGTTGATCACCAGCCCGTCGAGGTCAGAGGCCTTGAGCCCGGCATCGCGCAGGGCCTGGGCCGCCAGGTCGGCGACTTGCTCAAGGTGAAACATCTTGGGCGCGGTCGAATACTTCTCCGGTTTGTACTGTGCGGTGCCAACAATGGCCGCATGCCCTTTGAGTCCCATAGTGCCTCCATGCCGAAGCGTAACGCTGCGGCCATTTCCAGGTTGTAGTTCAGGTCCGGGCGCAGCAAAGCGACCCGGATCTTGAGTGGTCGATCAGAAGGTGTATTTCATCGAGAACGTGGCGTAGTCGCGGTCGGCGAACGGACGATGGACCGGGTCGGCTTCACCCAGGTAGGCGATGTATTTCAAACCGAGTTCCAGGTTGCCCAGGTACTTGAAAGTCGTGCCCGCGCTCAGGCGTCGGTCACCTTGCACGCCGGAGATGCTGCCGGCCATGGGCGTGGAGCCGCTGAAGACGTTGGAGAAGCTGAAGGGGACGTCCAGATCCCAGCCTTGGAAAACTCCCGGATAACTGAACGATGCGCCCACGGTGTAGGCGCTGGAAGACTTGGTGCGAAAACCGGCGGCTGTGCTGTAGGTATAGTCATTGGAAGACGCCACTAGAGGTTTCAGGGAGGGCAACAGGTTTACGCCTTGCAGGTTGGGCGCCGCCGAAGTGGATTCGACGCTGTCGACCTGCACGCGGATGATTTCGGCAGTCAGGGCGGTCTGGCTGGCCCAGGGACGGTCCCCCAGGATACGGATCGCCGACAACTGCATTTGCTGGCCCTTGCCCCTGGCCGGCACCGCGCCAAGGCCGGTATTGACCATCACCGGCGCACCGTCGCGGTACGACCATTCACCGCCGACCTGGGTGTCGCCGATCTTGGTCGAGGCGCTGATGCCGGTCAGCTTGATGTCTTCGAAGTACTTGATCCGGTAACCATTGCTGACGAAGGCGTTGAGGCCACCGCCCACTGGGAGCGGGTCGTAGCCGACCAGGGCGGTGGCCGGGTTCTTGTCGTGGTAGTTGACGTGGAACAGCGACAGCTCAATGGCCGGTACCGGGCGGTAGCGCACCTGCACGCCCCACTGGCCGCCATCGCGCGGTTCGTCGGTGCCGCGGTAAGCGATCTTCTGACCGTTGGCGTAGATGAACTCGCGACCGGGCCCAACCACGTCAGTGCTCGACAGGTAACTGCCCACCGGCGGCAGTTCGGTGCCCTTCCATTCGTATTGCACGTATGCACCGAAAGTCAGCTGGGGGTTCAGGCGAAACGAGCCGGAGAACTGGCCCACCGGCAAGAGGATTTCCTTGACTTCAACACCTGGCTGGGACGCTTTTACCGCGTCGGAAGGGTTCTGTACGCCGTTCACACCCGGGTAGAACAAACTCTCGCCCCAGGATTCGATGTGCCGCCCGGCCTTGACGTCCAGCATGGTGTCGTTGTCAAAGCGCCAGCCGCTGAACACATAGGCATCCAGCAGTTTGCTGCGACCGCCGCTGTAGTAGCGGGTGTCACTGGTGAACTCATCGTTGCTGCCGCTTTTGTTCACGGTGGCGGGCGAATCGTTATCGTTCTTGCGGTGGTAGACGTCATCGTAGAAGGTACTGCCGCGTACCACGGCGCCGTAGTTGTCCTTGCGCAGGATCATTTCGCCCAGCGCGCCCACGCGGTTGGTGGTGAGGCTGCCACTATCGAAGTTGCGGTTGGCATCGTCGGCGTTGACCGTCAGCAAGCGATCGCTTTGACTGCCAGTGCGCACACCAATGCCGTAGCTGGTGGTCACCGACCAATCCATGGTCGCGCCGTTGTCGAACTCGAACGTATCACCGGCCCACACCGGTGTGGACACCAGCGCAATGGCTGCCGCCAGGCTGCTGACCTGTAATGCGCTCGAACCGATGACCGTAGAGTTATTGTTGTTTTTGTTGATCACACTGATTCTCCTCAATGACAACCGGCTGGCTGCCTGGAATGTTCAACACTGCTGCCGTGCCGCCCGCTCAAAACACCTTGAGCGGGGTAACAGCGCACGCTCCCCTTACAGCACGCCGGTAGCGATATCGCCCCCGGTCCTCTTCCCGCTCCAGTGACCCTTCGGCCACCAGGTAGTTGGCATGGGCCAACGTTTCGCCAAGTGCCATCAGCTCGTCGAAACGACCCGACAGCTTGGGAAACAACACAGCCACCAGTTCGAGCACGGTGCGCGGCTCGTCACAGTTGGCCAGCATCAACGCCAGATGCCCGTGGTGATGGGCCTGGAGCTGGTCCAGGCGCTGATGCAAATTGAAGAACGGCCGCTCGTGCGCCGGCAGCACCAGCACGCTGTCGGGCAAGCTGCGCAAATGCTCGATGGAGTCGAGCCAGTCGCGCAGCGGGTTGGCCAATGGCTCCGTGGCATGCACGCCGACAGTGGAGGTGATGCGCGGCAGCACCTGGTCGCCGGAGATCAGCAAGCCGTCATCGGCGGCGTACAGACAGGCATGTTCAGGCGAGTGGCCGCGGCCGATAACCACCTGCCAGGTGCGGCCACCGATATTCAGCAGGCTGCCCTCGTGCAAACGGCGGTAATGGTTCAGCGGCGCCGGCAGAAAATGGGCGTTACTCATCACCGCGAACATCTCGCTACTTTGTTCGTCAGCCACGCCGGCCTTGCGGTAGAAATCGAGGAAGTCCCAGCCCGGTGGTTGAGCGGCGGGAAACCTCACGTGCAGCGACTGGAACTCACTGGCAGTCATGTACACCGGGCAGTGGAAGCGCTCCGAAAGCCATGCGGCCACCCCGGCATGGTCGGAGTGAAAGTGGGTACAGACCACCGCCAGCAGCGGCAGCCCGTCACACACTTCACTCAGCACCCGGTCCCAGACCTCGCGGGTCTGTTCGGTGTTCATACCGGTGTCCACCACGACCCAGCCGTCGGTGTGGCGCAGCAAATAGAGGTTGATGTGGTCCAGGCGAAACGGCAACGGCATACGCAGCCACCACACGCCCGGTGCCACTTCACGCACTTGCCCGGAATCGGGCGCCTGCGGCCAGGGATAGCGCAGGCCGCTGCGCAGTTCGTGACCATTGGCGTCGAGATCAGCCATGGTCGGCCACCGCGAATGGCGTCAGGCCGGCCCGGGTCAGTGCCTCTGCCGAATAAGGCACATAGGTGCGGGCCTGTTCGTCGCGGATGAACAGCGGATCGTTGCAACGGGTCGGGCAGTAGCCCTGGCGCTGTAGATCGACCTTGCGCAGCTTGAAGCTGGCCGTCAGGTCTGCCGACTGGGTAACCCGTACGAACACCGGGGCCGCATAGCGCGGCAGGCGCGCTTCGGTCAGGGCGTACAGGGCCGCAGGATCAAACGTCTGGTCGGTCTGCATCAGCACCGCGGCCATGCCGGCGCGGCCTTCATGGCCCGGCACCTGAACGCCGTAGATATTGATCAGTTCCAGGCCCGCCAGATCGCCCAGGGCGTCCGCCACTTCCAGGGTCGAAACGTTCTCGCTCTTCCAGCGATAGGTATCGCCGATGCGGTCGACGAAGTAGCAGTAACCGTCGGCGTCCTCGCGCAACAAGTCGCCGGAACTCCAGTAAGCATCGCCCTCGCGAAACACATTGCGACGGATTTTGCTCTCGGTCGCTTCGCTTGAGGTGTAACCCTCGAAACGCCCGCCACCAATTTCAGGGTGATCGACGATAAAGCCCATGGCCTCGCCAACCTCGCCCACTTTGCAGATTTGATAGAAACCGTTTTCGTCCCGCGGATGGCAGTCGTTTTCGATGTCGTAACGCACCAGCCGCAGGTTGGTTTTGTTCCAGTCCGGCACGCGTCCGCAGGAACCGAAATAGTTGTCGACGTTGATCACCGCCGCATTGGCTTCGGTGGCACCCCAGCCCTCGAACACCTGGATCGGGCCGAAGCGCTCCAGCCAGCGCTGCCAGGAGTCCGGCGACAGCCCGGCACCGAGCATGCAGCGCAGGCTGTGCTCGCGCTCGCCCGCTCGCACCGGCTGATTGAGCAGATAGCGGCAGATTTCACCGATGTACTGGAAGATGCTGATCTGATGCCGTGCCACATCCTTCCAGAACTCGCGCACGCTGAACTTGCGGCGCACCACGATGGCAGCACCGGCGCGCAGCGCGGTAGAAGTCACCGACGTGGCTGCGGCGCCGTGGTACAGCGGCAGGCAGCAATAGAACACATCCTCGCAAGTGGCTTGCAGGGTGGTTTCCATCACATCGCCCGACGACATCCAGCGCATGTGGCTGTAGCGCGCCGCTTTGGGCAAGCCGGTGGTGCCCGAGGTAAAGATCAGCAGGGTCGGAGTCTGCGCATCGATGCGCGCGCGGATGTCGCGGGGAAACGGCGTGCGCGGGGCTTTTTCCAGACGCGCAGCGAAATGCCCGTCGACGCCCTTGGGCAGCGCGCCCGTCCAGGGATTTTCCGCGTCGCGCAGCAGCCAGCACGGCAGGTCCGGAAAGCCTTCGGTGGCCTGCACATTGGCCAGGCACTCTTCGCCGATCACCAACGCCTTGGCCTCGGTGACTTGCAACGCATGCAGCAGCGGGCGGCCACTGACCTGAGTGTTGATGAACGCCACCACCACCCCGAGCTTGACCAGGCCGAACCAGGTGCAGAAAAACGCCGGGCGGTTCTCCATGGCCAGGGCGCAGACATCGCCGGCGCGCAGGCCATTGGCATAAAACGTGTGGGCCATCTGGTTGGCCCGCGCATCGACCTCGAAGTAGCTCAGGGTCTGCTCGCCATAGATCAGGAACGTGCGCTCACCCTGCTTGCTCGCCTGTTGCTCCAGCCGGTCGGCGAGGGTGTAGAGGTCGCCCGGTTTGATCAGCCCGGCGGCGGCCGAGCGCTGGTCGAGCAGCGCCTGGGTCCGCTCCCGTGGCACTGGGTGGGTCGGCAGGACGTGGCTCAAGTCGTTGAGGTTCATTGCGCCACCTCCTGGGCAATCGCTTGATGGGCGCGGTAATCCGAGTAGCCCGACGGGCCCGGCGTATACAGGGTCTTGCGGTCGAAGCCACTCAGCGGCAGGCCACGCTGCAAGCGCGCCACCAGATCAGGGTTGGCAATAAAGTGACGGCCGAACGACACAGCAGCCCCCTCGCCCGACGCGAGCGCGGCACTGGCCGAAGGACCGTCGAAACCATCATTGAGAATCAACGCATGGGGGCTGTGCCGACGCGCCAGGGCGAAGGCATCAAGGTCTTTCAATGGCGAGCGCATGATGTGCAGGTAAGCCAGGCCCAACGGCGCCACGGCTTCACACAAGGCCGCCGCCGTGGCCGCTGGATCGCGGTCGTCGATGTCGTTGTAGGGGTTGCCGGGGCACAGGCGAAAGCCGACGCGTCCAGCGCCAATCGCACTGACCATGGCCTCGATCACTTCCTTGGCAAAACGCACCCGCCCGGTCACATCGCCGCCATAGGCATCGCTGCGCTGGTTGCTGCCGGATGCCATGAATTGCATCGGCAGATAACCGCTGGTGCAGTGCAGTTCGACACCGTCGAAGCCGGCCTGACGCGCATTCAATGCAGCCTGGCGATAGTCTTCGATGACCTCGCCAATGCCTTGCAAGGTCAGCGCCTGTGGCTCGTCAGTGTCCACCAGGCCGGCAGCGTCGCTGAACACCTGTGTGCGTGCGCGCAATGCCGAAGGTGCCACGGTAACCGCCCCCGCCGGTTTGTTGTGCCGGCTGGCGGCGCGGCCGACATGCATCAGCTGCAGGACAATGCGCCCGCCCTCGGCATGCACTGCCTCGGTGACCCGCTGCCAGCCGACAATCTGTTCGTCGCTGTAGATGGCCGGGGTGCGACAATAGCCCAGGCCGCTGGCCGAGGGCGCGGTGCCTTCGGCCACGATCAACCCGGCACTGGCACGCTGGCGGTAGTATTCGACCATATCGCCGCCGGGGACCGCATCGGCAAGGGCGCGGCTGCGAGTCATGGGAGCCATGACGATGCGGTTGGCCAGTTGCAGTTCGCCCAGGGCGACCGGTTCGAACAAGACGCTCATTTCAATTCCTCAGCTTCTTATTGTTTTTTGCTGTCGCAGGGCTTGCCATCACTTGGGCAAGCGCTGACATGGCAGCGGATACGGGCTGAATGATTGACGTTGAGCGCAAGCGAAACATCGTCCGACAAGACTAGGTTGGCGATCGTGCAGGGCGGCTTGCCTGCAAACCCAAAGATGGTCTGAACGGACGATGAGAAAAAACCGCGGCAAGCCGAACATCGCGACCACCAGAACAAAACCGGGAGCACCCGCAGTGAACCAATCCACCCCCGTGACATGGCGAACGCACTACGCGCTGTTCGTGCTCGCCAGCATCTATGTGTTCAACTACATCGACCGCCAATTGATGGCGATCCTGATCGAGCCGGTGAAACTCGAATTCGGCATTTCCGATACCGGCATCGGTCTGCTGTCGGGGGTGACCTTTGCAGTGTTCTACACCGTGTTCGGCTTCCCGCTGGGGCGCCTGTCAGACCGCATCGGGCGCAAGCCGGTGATCGCCTTCAGCTGCATCGCCTGGAGCCTGATGACCATGCTCTGCGGCATGGCCGGCAACTTTCTGACCCTGGTGCTGGCGCGAATCGGCGTGGCCGTGGGTGAGGCCGGCGGCACGGCGCCGTCGGTGGCGATGGTCTCGGATTTGTACCCGGCAAACCGCCGATCCACTGCTCTGTCGGTGCTGATGCTCGGTTCCAGTCTGGGGGCGATTGTCGGCCTCGGCCTGGGCGGCTGGATCGCCCAGCACCATGGCTGGCGCTACGCTTTCCTGCTGATCGGCGCCCCCGGTATTTTCCTCGGCCTGCTTCTGCTGCTGACCGTGCGGGTGCCCAAGCGCGTAGCACCGCTGGGTAACGTCGCGGCGCAACAGGATGGCTGGCTCAAGACCCTGGTCGAGCTGTTTCGAATGCCCTCTTTTCTGTGGCTGGTACTTACCGGCGGCGCGGCGGCGATTGCCGGCTACGCCATCGGCACCTGGAGCCCGAGCTTCCTGATCCGCTCCCACGGCCTCAATTTGCAAGAAGCCGGATTCCTGGTGGGCGTGGTGGGCGGCACCGGGTCGACCATCGGCACCCTGGTCTGCGGCATGCTCACCGACCGCATGGCGCGGCGTGATGTCGGCTGGCAAATCGGCGTGCCACTGCTGGGAACGCTGATCAGCATCCCCTTCGCCCTGGCGTATTTCCTCTGGCCACAGGGCACGGCGTTCCATATCGGCAGCATCGCCGTGCCGCAAGCGTTCCTGTTCTACAGCGCCTTCGGCTTCTTTGGCGTGTGGTGGGCAACGCCGTGCCTGAGCGCCATCACCCACCTGTTCCCGGCCACGCGACTGGCCCAGGCCACGGCGATTTTCGTCATGTCCATGACCCTGCTGGGCGTCGGTGTCGGGCCGCTGTTTGTAGGCATGCTCAGCGACTTCTTCGTGCCGACCCTGGGCAGTGAATCCCTGCGCTATGCCCTTGCTTCGTCCGTGTCGTTGCTGGTGCTGGCCAGCGTGTTCCTGACCCTGGCGCTGCCACGTTACCGGCAACAGATGAAGCACCCCGCCCCGAACCTCACAGCGGTCCAGGCGGTTACTGCCTGACCTCCTTCGCACACCACCGCGCCGCTGCAACCCTGCCAGGTTCCAGCGGCTTTTTAATGAGGATTGCCATGAGCGCCGTTCAGATCAGCAACCTGCTTTACCGTTACGCCGAATGCCTGGACAGCGGCCGACTGGTCGAGGCTGCCGAGCTGTTTCGTCATGCCCGGATCAAGGTACAAAGCCACGATTCCCTCGATCACATCGCCCTTCTGGGCATCTGGCAACAACGAATCAAGCTCTACCCCTGCGGCACACCCCGTACCCGACACATCATCAGCAACCTGATCATCGACATCGACGAAACCGCGAACACCGCGACGGTTCGCTCGTGCTACACCGTGCTTCAGGCCACCGACACCCTACCCCTGCAACCCATCGCCGCCGGGCGCTACCTCGACGAGTTCGAGCGTGTCGACGGGGTCTGGCGATTCAGCTTTCGTGATTATTCGCACCTGGACATGGTGGGGGGACTTGACCGCGCACCTGTCGATGTAAGTGCCAAACCAAAAAGGGCCTGCCTCCATTCCCGGAAGCAGGTCCGTGCGCAAGTGTGTGGGGTCTATAGCCCGTGGGCGTAGAAATGCGGGTTGTCCAGGCCAGGCTTGCCATAACGCAACGCATCGCCGGCAAGGGTGCGGATCTGTCCACCGGCAGCGACAAGCACCGCATGACCCGCGGCGATATCCCACTCCATGGTGCGCCCCAGGCGCGGATAAAGGTCTGCCTCGCCAGCAGCCACCAGGCAAATTTTTAGCGATGAGCCGGCGCTTTTCAGTGATCGCACCTGGCGCCCGTCGAGGAATTTTTCAAGCGCCTCGGCATCGCCATGGGAGCGGCTGGCGACCACGTCCAGGCCCTCTTGCGTCACTGCACGGCAGTGGATGGGCTGGCGCTGCCCGGCCTGTTCGATAAAGGCACCACAACCACGGGCACCGGCAAACAGCCGCTCCAGCGCGGGCGCGAGAACCACCCCTAGCACTGGCTCACCGTTATCGATCAGGGCGATATTGACGGTGAACTCGCCATTGCGATTGATGAACTCTTTGGTGCCATCCAGCGGGTCCACCAGCCAGAAACGCTGGCCCACCTCGGGCACCTGGCCGGCAGCGGCGGCCTCTTCCGAAATCACCGGAATCTGCGGCGTACGCGCGGCCAAGGCCTGCAGAATCAAGATCTCGGCGCGCTCGTCAGCTTCGGTCACCGGGGAGGCATCGACTTTCCCACGCACCTCGAAATCCGAGCGATACACCTCCAACACCCGTTCGCCAGCTGCGCGAACAATACCGATGACATCTTCAAGCAGAACAGCCATTGACTCGTTCATGGGATCTCTCCTGTTTTTATTCTTCGTTTAGTCCATACAGCCTATGCGCCGTTTTTCGGATCCGGGAACAGTACAGACGTCCACACCACCGCTAATCAGCAATTGGATGTTTAACAGGAGTTCCTGTGTCCCACGGCAATCAGTTATCCGTTGCACAGATCAACCAGCTTCGTCTGCGCGCCGTGCAGTTGCGCATCGCCGGCAGCACGCTCAAAGCCATCAGCCAGGACACAGGACTCTCATCGCCGACGATCATCTCTGCCTACAAGGCGTGGCAAGCCGGTGGCTGGAATGCCGTGCCCGTACGCGAACGCGGGCGCAAGCAAGGTGAAGGTCGCACCCTCTCTGCCGAGCAGGAACAGAACATCTACAGATTGCTGGTCAGCACGCCACCGGAACGGCATCAGTTACCGTTCCAGCTCTGGCAACTGGAAGCGATGCAGGCACTGGTCAAGCGTCTGCACGATATCGATTTGCCGGAACGCACCGCCGCCCATTATTTGCAACGCTGGCAGCTCAATGCCGAGCGCCCGGCAAAGCGCGTCGCGAATGCTTCGCTGGCGGTGCAACGCTGGTACCGCAGCACCTATCGGGACATCGTCGAGCAGGCGCGCGTGCAGAACGGCGAGATCCACTGGATCGACGACTACGGTGCGCGCAGCGACCAGGGCAAGCTCAGTTACGGGGTTCTGCGCGCGGTCAGCAATCGCGGCAAGGTGCTCTGGCTGCCTTACGAAGACGGGTTGCGCGCCCCCCACCTGGAAGCGTTCTTCGACCGCCTGCATCAATCGACCGAACGCACAGTGTTCGCCCTGCTCTCGGGCATGCACTGGCAACGCGCCGCGACCTTCATCACCTGGGCGGGAGAACACGCCGAACGCCTGCATCTGTTTCATCTGCCCGAAGCCAGCGCAATGCTCAGCGGCGCCCGCGAACTGGCGACCCAGATCAGTCAGCAAGCCGCACCTGTCAGCCCTGACAATGTGCCAGGCAACGCGCCAGCCAAGGTCACCCCGCCCCTGCCCCCCGCCCCC
>NZ_JBYSYZ010000037.1:22574-63238 GCF_058783925.1 Pseudomonas sp. FW305-70 | reverse complement strand
GGCGGTGGTGGTGGGCGCGGGCGGCGGGCAGGTGGCTGAGTACCTGCAGCAAGTCGCACCGACGGCACAGGTGTTTACCCAGCACGAACAACGGGGCACGGCCCACGCGGTACTCGCCGCCCGGCCGGCCTTGCAGGTCCAGCAGCAGGGCTATGTGTTGGTGCTGTTTGGCGACTCCCCCCTGATCACCCCGCAGACCTTGAATCGCTTGCGCAGGGCGTTGATGGACGGCGCGGCGGTGGCGGTGGCGGGTTTTCACACCCAGCGGCCGGGCCCCTACGGGCGGCTGCTGGTGGAGCAGGGGCGGTTGCGGGCGATCCGCGAAGCCAGGGATGCGAGCCCGCAGGAGCTGGACATCAACTTCTGCAATGGCGGCGTCATGGGCCTGCGGGCGGATACCTGCCTGTGGTTGCTGGAGCGTATCGGCAACCGCAATGCCCAGGGCGAGTACTACCTCACCGATGCGGTGGCGGTGGCCAACGAGGCGGGGCTGATGGTGACTGCCGTGGAAGTGGAGGAAACCGATGTGCTCGGGGTCAATGACCGCGAGCAATTGCAGGTCGCCGAACAGCTGTACCAGCAGCGTCGGCAGCGCAGGATCAAGGAGTGTGCCATGGGTGACTATCAACGGTTGTACATCGGCGGTGAGTGGGTGACCCCGGTTCAACGCGGTGTTTTCGATACGCTCGATCCGAGTGACGAGTCGGTACTGGCGCGGGTCGCTTCTGCCACGTTCGAGGACGTCGACCGGGCGGTGGCGGCGGCACGTTCGGCGTTTGATGAGGGGGACTGGCCACGCTGGTCCGGCACGCAGCGGGCCGAGGTCCTGCGCCGTATCGCCGAGGGCATCCGCCACCGTCAGGATGAACTGGCCGCCATCGAAGTGCGCGACAACGGCAAGCCATTGCCGGAAGCGTTATGGGACATCGCCGACACCGCCGGTTGCTTCGATTTCTATGCCGGGTTGGCCGAGCAGTCGGATCAACAGGGCGAGCAGTCGATCGATGTGCCGGATGCGCGCTTCACGTCATCGGTGATCAAGGAGCCGGTCGGTGTGGTCGCGGCGATCATCCCGTGGAATTTCCCGATGCTGATGGCTTCGTGGAAGGTGGCCCCGGCGCTGGCGGCAGGTTGCACCGTCGTGCTCAAGCCATCGGAGCTGACCCCGTTGACCGCCCTCGAACTGGCCGGCATCGCCGACAAGGCAGGGTTGCCGGCGGGGGTCCTGAACGTGATCACGGGCCTGGGACGCGAGGCGGGAGCGCCGCTGGCCAAACACCCGTATGTCGACAAAGTCGCCTTCACCGGCAGCGTACCGACCGGGCGCAAGATCATGCAGGCGGCTGCCAACGACATCAAAAACATCAGCCTGGAACTGGGCGGCAAATCACCTTTCGTGATCTTCGCCGACAGCGACATTGAAGCCGCCGTGGAGTGGATTCTGTTCGGGATCTTCTGGAACCAGGGGCAGGTCTGTTCAGCCACTTCGCGGGTGCTGGTGGAGCGCGGATTGTACCCGGCGTTGCTCGAACGCCTGATTGCCGCGACCGAGCAGATTCAGATCGGCCAGGGTTTCGAGGAGGGGGTGAAACTCGGGCCGCTGGTCAGTCAGGGGCAACTGGACAAGGTGCTGGCGGCCATAGCAGCCGGTCAGCAAGAGGGTGCGCGGCTGGTGTCGGGCGGTGGGCGGCCGGGCAATCTGGAAAAGGGTTACTACCTGACGCCGGCGATTTTCGCCGATGTCCCCGAGGACAGCTCGGTATGGCGAGAGGAAATCTTCGGCCCGGTAGTGTGCCTGCGCGTCTTCGACACGGAAGCCGAAGCGATCCGATTGGCCAATGACTCGCCGTTCGGCCTGGCGGCAGCGGTGATGTCCCGGGATATCCCGCGTTGCGAACGGGTCGCTCGCGGATTTCGCGCCGGCATTGTCTGGGTCAACTGCTCGCAGCCGACCTTCGTCGAAGCGCCGTGGGGCGGCTACAAGCAGAGCGGCATCGGTCGCGAACTGGGTGAGTGGGGCTACAACAGCTACCTGGAAACCAAGCAGATCACCCGCTACAACGGCGAACCCTGGGGGTGGTACCTGAAGTGAAGTGAACGCCGGTTGGCAGGTGCCCCGCGGCGCTCTCGGGTTTATCGCGAGCAAGCTCGCTCCTACAGATGGCAATGGCCGCCGGCGAAAACACAAACCCTGTAGGAGCGAGCTCGCTCGCGATGGTCGTCAACGATAACGCGGGTTGGCAGGTACCCCGCGGCGCTCTCGGGTTTATCGCGAGCAAGCTCGCTCCTACAGATGGCATTGGCCGCCGGCGAAAACACAAACCCTGTAGGAGCGAGCTCGCTCGCGATGGTCGTCAACGATAATGCGGGTTGCCGGGTACCCCGCGGTGCTCTCGGGTTTATCGCGAGCAAGCTCGCTCCTACAGATGGTATTGGCCGCCGGCGAAAACACAAACCCTGTGGGAGCGAGCTTGCTCGCGATGGTCGTCAACGATAACGCGGGTTGGCAGGTGCCCCGCGGCGCTCTCGGGTTTATCGCGAGCAAGCTCGCTCCTACAGAAATAGGGCCGCGGATATCCCCACACATGGGTTATTACACCCACCTGACCGGGCCTTTTTCACCAAACTTGCGTCTCGCCTGGCACACCGTCAAACAGCTTGTTCATTAATTCGGACTTTTTCTTGGCCCCGTAGTGATGGCTCATTCGTTGCTTAACCCCTTGGTACCCGCAACAGTTTTCGTCCCATGACGCGAGGGGTGAAAAAATGAAAGCCAGCGACGCCAGCATGCAACGCCATCGCCTTACCGCTCAGGTCAAGCCCGCCCTGCACGATGCTCTTTCCCGGAGCACGTCACGGGCTGACAACGCGCTTGCACCCAACGTGCAGTCATCTTTCAGATCGCCACCGACGGCCAGCCCGGCCAATTGTTCGCGAGAGCTATTACATGTGCGGCGGGAAAGGGAGAACGGGTGATGGCTTCTACGACTAAATCCATTGATCTGATCACGAAAAGATCGACACACCTTTATAAGCAGCTCGCTCAGTTGAGTCTGATGTTTGTTGCGTTGCTGATGATGCTGGCGTTGTCCGGCGTACTGGCGATGGCGTTGACCCTTTGAGCGCGTTGACCTGCCGGCGCCGATGATGGGTCAGGTCGAATGCAAAGGGTGGGCAAGCCTGTGAATTACCCGGCCTATGGAACTGCACACCATTCGGGCGATCGAATCCTTTACGGGTGAGACGCGCATCGTAATGGTTACGCATTCGCATTGAACGCCCCGTATGGCTGTAAAGCCGGGAGGGCTGCATGGGCAACAGCGCGATGTTCAAGTTCTTTGCGGGCTACCTGTTCGTATGCGCACTGCTGGCATGGGCGGTGACCCAGGCCTCTCCCTGGATTGCCTCGCACCTGCTGCTCAACTGGATTCTCTAGCGCCGTAACCCCTCAATGCCACGCCCGATACTTCAAGCACCGCGATCCGCAGCCTGCTCGATCAGTCGTTGCAACTGCGCGACCAGGCCGGTTCGCTGAGCCGGCAACTGACCCAATTCAAGGATTGAGCCCGTTGCCGACGCTGGCGGGTTAGTGGAACGGAAAGATGTAGTTCATCCAGGCAGCCATGCGCAGGAGGATCTTGCGCATCATCGCGATGTGATGGAAATGCTGGCTGTACAACGCCGCCTGGCCGTAGGCACCGCCGGGCATCAGGTCGGCGTACTGGGCATAGTCGGGATCGGTGATTTCAATGATCACCGGTACCCGACCGGCCGGTGGCGAACCGGTGAAACCGATCAGCGTGCCCGACGGTTGGATCTGGCCTTCGGCGATGACCGACACCACGGTTTTGACCTTGCCTTCGAACACCCTCCCGGGAATGCCGTCAAATGCGACTTCGGCCTCATCGCCCTCGGTCAGGCGCAACAGGCTGTTCTGTCGCATCCACGCCGAGAGGTAATGCCCCTCGGCGGGAATGAACACCATCGAAGGGCGCAGCGGCAATTTGGTCGCCATCATGCCCGGACGCAGCGAAACATGGGTGACGAAGCCTTTGCTGGGCGCACGCACCGTGGTGTTGTCGAGTTCGTACTGCGCGTTGTCCAGTTGTGCCTTCAGGTCGTCGGTCCGGGCAACCACCATATCCAGTTCCCGTTGAGTGCTGAAATTACGCTTGATCAACTCGGTGATCCGCACACGATCGGCCTGGGCGGCAATCAGCTGTGCCTTGAGGGATTTGACCCGGTACTCGAAAGGCGCCGGGTCGATGCGAAACAGCACATCGCCTTTTTCCAGAGGCTGGTTGGTCTTGACCGGCACGTCGATCACCTGGCCACTGACCACGGGAATCACCGGAACCGATACGAAATAGGAACGCGCCACCTCGGAGTAGGGGTGGTTGTAGTTCATGGTGAAAATCAGCGCGCCGATAATCACGATCCCGCCCAGCACCGCCGTGGGCACCGTCCATTTGTTCAGGGGGATGCGGAAGATCTTGAAGATGGCAACGCAGAGTGCCGCATACGTCAGTATGAGTAAGAGATCCATGGCTCAAATGCCCTCGCCGAGATTGTCCGTTGGCCGCCTGCTCTGTGGCGTGCCCGTCGCCGCCTCAAGGCGCTCGATCCGGCCTTGCAGTTCGGCGACCTGTTGTTCGAGGTGAACCACATGGCTCTTGGGTGAGTGTCCGTCACTGAAACCCCAGCCCCGGTCCTCTCGATAGGCCATCGCCCAGATCCACAGGAACGGCCAGAGCGCGTGCAGGGTGAACAGGCTGACCCAGCCGGTGGCGTGGATTGCATCCTGGTGAGGGTGGTTGCGGTGGACGGCAATTTCATAGGGGATGTCGTGGAGCAGGATGATCCCGTAGAACAAGACGAGCCCGACAAAAATCAGCAGGCCCAACGCGAAGTAATCAAGCATGAACCACTCCTCTTGAAGCAGATAACGTGTGCGCATGAGTGTAGCCGTTCAATCTACACTTGACGGGGATGCGGATATCCAGCCCGGGCAACCGGTGCCTGGCCGAAGCGTCGACCGGTACCGTGCAGGCAGCCCAGGGGGAGGTGAATTCATGCCAGGCAATGATCAATTCGAGAGGGCGCCTGTACTTGACCCTGTCGAGCGCATTACCGAGGTGATCTTCGGCCTGCTGATGGCCATGACGTTCACCGGCACCATCAGCGTGGCCACGGCAGACCAGGCCGCCGAACGCACGATGATGCTGGCCGCGCTCGGTTGCAATCTCGCCTGGGGACTGGCCGATGCGGTCATGTACCTGTTGCGCGCACTGGTCGAGCGCACGCGCAGGATCAAGCTGTACCTGGCCCTGCGCAATGGCGCGGACGCCGCGGCCGGTCAGGCGTTGATTGCGCAGGTGTTGCCATTGCAATTCGCGACGGCTGCCGGCAGCGAGGGTCTGGAACTGTTGCGCCGACGGCTGCTCGAACAGCCGCCCTTGCCGATCAGGGCCGGCCTCGGCTGGAACGACTTCAGGGGCGCGTTCGGTGTTTTCCTGCTGGTGGTGGGCTCGACCTTTCCGCTGGTGGTGCCGTTCATACTGCTCGACCAGACGGCGCTCGCCATCCGTTTGTCCAACCTGATCGGGCTCGTGGTGCTGTTCATCGCAGGCTGGATGCTCGCCAGATACGCTGGCGCCACGCAGTGGCAGGGAGGGGTGATCATGGCCGCTACGGGAGGTGTATTGATCCTTGCGATCATTGCGCTGGGCGGCTGATAACGGGACATAATTCAGCACACTAAAGACTCATTCTCATTTACAATTGCCCTTCCATTTACGTCGGGCAGTCCGGTATGGATGTTCTTGCCGCAATCCATCTTTATTTATCCCAGTGGGTCATCGAGCCGGTCACCCGGCAGTTCCTGGGCATTTTCGACTTCAACGGCAGACTCGGTCTATCCTTTCTCTGCATGTCTTACAGCGTCGCTTATTGCCTGTTCCGGTACCGCAAATCCCGGGGTTTGACCGACGCGCGCTCCTTCGTTCAGTTCATCGGTGGCAGCCGGGTTTACCTGCACCGCTCGGCGCTGCTCGACTACCGCTATTACTTCGTACTGGCCATCCTCAAGGTTGCCCTGGTGCTGCCCATCGTCGGTCTGGTCGATCCGTACGTGCTGCGCTCGGCGGACTACATCGCCTTCTTCACCGGGCTGTGGGGCGCGCGCACGCAAGTGGAGGAGCACCTGGCGCTGACCCTGCTCTATGGGCTCGGCGTTTTTCTGGTCAAGGACTTCAGCCATTACTGGGGCCATCGCGCGTTTCATTCGCGGTATCTATGGGCCTTCCACAAAGTCCATCATTCGGCGCCCGTGCTGGTGCCGGCGACGGCCAGTCGCGTGCACTTCCTGGAAGAAGTGGTCGAAAAGCTCACGGACATCATCTGTATCGGCGCCTTTGCCGGTGTCTTCTGGTACGCCTGCGGGGGAGAGATCAGCCGCTACACATTGTTTGGCGTGACCTACATGGTGTTCATCTTCAATTGCCTGGCGGCCAACCTGCGTCACAGCCACGTCTGGTTGTCCTTCGGGCCGGTGCTCGAACGGGTGTTGAGCAGCCCGGCGCAACACCAGATTCATCACAGTGACGCACCACGACACTTCAACAAGAACTTCGGCATCAACCTGTCGCTGTGGGACTGGATGTTCGGCACGCTGTACGTCACCCGGTCCACACCCGAGGTCATCGCCTTCGGCACCGGGGAGCAGGATCACGAACGTTACCTGACGATGAAGGGTTTGATCGTCACGCCTTTTGTGGACATCGGCCGCAAACTCCTCTGTGCAAAACGCCCTGAAGCACAGCCTGAAAACGCATCTGATCCGTATTTTTCAGTGCAATCTGCCTCTGTAACGGATACAGCCACCAGCCCACAATAAATCTCCGGTACGGCAGCACTGGGCGCTCGCTGTACCGCCAATTCATAGTGTGGGAGGCCCCATGGCCAAGATGACGATTTTTCTCGGCGGTTTTCTGCTGTTGACCATTCTGATCGGTATGTTGGCGACGATTCCTCCGGCGTGATTACACCCGTTGTTGCTCGACGACGGCCACGCGCGGAACTTCTCAAGCACTCATTCCGGGCGCTCGCCCTTGATCAAAAACTCTCGATGCCGCGAGCTTTTGCTGTCCATGACTTGATATTCAATAGTGCGGCGTTAGCCTCAGGAATCTTCATAGGTCATGCGCGCCGGGACCGGTCCCCATTCGTTGGCGATGTCCGATACTTCGATGACGCGTTTGATATCAAGCCTGGTGCCGTACGTGGAGGTTTCAACCGGAAGTTGGCAGGTGGTGGCAGTCGCGTGACTGTCGTCTGCCAAGGCCTGGGTGCCGGCGCTGGCCAGCGCAAGCAAGAGTGCGATGTTCAACAGTTTCATGATCTTCACCTCGTGGTTAAAGCGTTAGGCGTTTGGCGGGGGCGCAAAAAACGGTCGGCGGGATAGACACTGTTGCCGGATTGCACGGGAATCCGCATTGCATTGCTCGTTATTGGTTGTGAACCCTCCACGGTTTGGACCGGTTCAACAAGAGATGAACAATAATTTTCGCTCTCGGGAATTTACTGTTTTTACTTTTGCACGGCGCTGCACCTGTAGCGACCTCATACTATTATATTTGAAAGTTTTAGTGGCTTGTTGTGTGGTCCTGTAAGGGTGGCCGTTTCATCGTTAGCTTTGTAGGTAATTAACTCGGATTTGCAGAAGTAAAAAATGCGAACATTCTTTTCTTGGGGTAGTAGATGCCATCTTCTCTTTCTGAATAATCGATGGCGAGCATTGCGCTCTTCAGTTTGTCTGGGTTTATATCGGTATGGGTTGTTAGCTCAGAAAGCGATTCGTCATGATAGAATAGCTTGGTGGTCATGACTAAATAGCCTGTTGTTGCGCATGTAGTGCTGTCCAGGCTTGCTTCTATTAGACTTGTTTTTTTCATGACAATAAGAACTAAACCTATCGCTATGTAAGCGAGTACGGTTTTTTAAAATAATGAAAAGATTTTAAGAGGGTCTACTGATAGTTGGTCTCTTAGCTTAAGTCTTTTCAAGGTATCCCTGCTCATGCTCTTCCTCTCACTATCGTATCTTGTTATGGTTTTATTCTGTCGGGCGTGT
Source organism: Pseudomonas sp. FW305-70 (assembly GCF_058783925.1). Classification (NCBI taxonomy): domain Bacteria; kingdom Pseudomonadati; phylum Pseudomonadota; class Gammaproteobacteria; order Pseudomonadales; family Pseudomonadaceae; genus Pseudomonas; species Pseudomonas sp. FW305-70. The sequence continues at coordinate 55,108 of NZ_JBYSYZ010000037.1, read as the reverse complement.
TCGTGGCGAGCCAGCTATGGCTCCCAATCCTGTTGTATATGAGGAATGAGTCGTCAAGGTTGATAGCCTAGAAAAATCGTCAATTTTGGAGCGGAGTAAATTATAATGGAGATTATAATTGGATTGATGAATGCATGAAGATGTTCGCTTCGAATGTTGCCGCCGAATTTCGAATTTATAAGTAATGCGAAACCCTTTACTGGGAGGCACAAGAATAAAGTCATTGCTAGCGAAATGATTATTAACACGATATTACCTCTGTCCAGAAAGCCAATCTACTTGCAGGTGACGGCTTTGTGTGTCGCCTATACAGGTCAGGCGCTGTACGAAAGAATTTTAAAGTGCATAGATTGTTTGTTAAGTCAGCTTCGTCCTATGCGTGAGGTAAACTTTCTTTTTCTCAAGAGAGATATTTCCTACAGAATTTTTTCTCGATTTAACTTTCCAGGTTGAGCGAACTCCATATTCCCGATTATTTAATCTTTTTTTGACCGTAGCCTGGAAAACTGGAGTTGGTGGTTTTTCAGATTCTCACATGCAAAAAAAACCGCTCACGTGTATCCCAGAAAACCATGCCGGCAGTAGTTTTGGTAGAAACCGGAGACATCCTTTACAGGTATGAAATACGGTCAAGAGGAGCCTGACCATGCCCTGTTCACTCACAACCTGAGTGGCCATGCCTTTAACGCGGTCTACCAGCAAGTCTGCGGCGACAGCGCGTTCCCGTTCATCAACCAGGGTGATGGCGCCACTGTGTACCCGATCACCGACCGTAGGTGCGTGTTCATCGCTGTACGCTCCTGGTGAAAGGTCGTGAATTAGACTAAACCCGGGTATCGAACGGTGGGAGTGACAAGCATGGCGGGATTTCGATGGACTCGATGATCACGGCCGCCGCCCAGGCGCTGGCGGCGGGCAATCCGCTGGGGGCACTGGACCGCGTGGCCTTGCGCGACGATGCGCCGGCGCTGGCCCTGCGCGGCATCGCCATGGCGCAACTGGGCGATCTGGTGCGCGCCCGGGCGCTGGTCAAGCGCGCGCACCGAGCCTTTGCGCCCAGGGAGGTGCTGGCCCGTGCCCGATGCGTGGTGGCCGAGGCCGAAATCGCCCTGGCGTCGCGGGATCTCGGCTGGCCGGTCAAGGCGCTCGAGGCGGCGCGGGTCATTCTTGAACACCACGGTGACCGGGTCAATGCCGCTCATGCGCGGTATCTGCACATCCGCCGTTTGCTGTTGATCGGACAGCTCGATGAGGCGCAGCAGTTGCTGGCCAGTCTCGACCCCGGCCCCTTGCCGCCGGCCTTGCGCGCCACCCATGAACTGGTGCTGGCGGGGATCGCCATTCGCCGCCTGCAATCGAACGCGGCACGGGAGGCGTTGACGCGAGCCGGGCAGGCTGCCGGTCAGTCGGGGATTGCCGCGCTGATCGCTGAAGTCGAACAGGTTGCGTGCCTGCTCGACGCACCCGCGGCACGCCTGATTGCCCGGGGTGAGGAGCGCGCGCTGCTGCTCGATGAAGTCGAAGCCTTGCTCGGTTCAACGGCGTTGGTGGTGGACGCCTGCCGGTACGTTGTGCGGGGTTGCGGCATGTCGGTGTCGCTCGCGACGCGGCCGATCCTGTTCGTGCTCGCCCGCACCCTAGCCGAAGCCTGGCCCGCCGATGTTGCGCGGGAAACGCTGATCGCCCGGGCGTTCCGTCTGAAGCTCTCGGATGAGTCCCATCGTGCCCGGCTTCGCGTGGAAATCGGCCGGCTGCGTAAAGCGCTCAAACCGTTGGCCGGTGTCATCGCGACGCCCCGGGGTTTTGCCCTGCAAACGTCCGTGTGCACGGAGGTGGTGACACTGGCGCAACCGGTCGAGGAAAAATTTGCCGCGGTATTTGCCTGCCTCGCCGATGGCGAGTCGTGGTCGAGTTCCGCCCTGGCCCTGGCGCTGGGTATCAGCCAGCGCACGGTGCAGCGTGCGCTCGATACGCTGGCGGAGCAGGGCAAGGTGCAGTGGTTTGGTCGAGGCCGCGCGCGGCGCTGGATGACGCCGCCCGTGCCGGGATTCGCGACGACCTTGTTACTCCCGGCGCCGCTGCCCGGTGGCTAGGATGAACGCCACCAACCCCCGTTGAGGATTGCCAGATGAAACACGCAACTGCTGAAGTCATTCGTGAATATGGTCCGTTTGCCGAGGTCGATCATGTGTGCGGCGTCACCTGGGACGGCGAAAAGGTCTGGTTCGCCAGCAACAGCAAAATCAACGCCCTGGACCCGGAAAGCGGCAAGCTGCTGGACTCGATCGATGTCGCTGCCCATGCCGGCACCGCGTTCGATGGCAAGCATCTGTTCCAGATCGCCGACGATCGCATCCACAAGATCGACCCCCGCACCGGCCGCGTCCTCTCGACGATTCCGGCCCCCGGCGCCGGCGCTGATTCGGGGCTGACCTGGGCTGAAGGGACGTTGTGGGTGGGCCAGTACCGCGAACGCAAGATCCACCAGATCGACCCCGAGACCGGCAAGATCCTGCGCACCCTCGAATCCAACCGTTTCGTCACCGGCGTGACCTGGGTGCAAGGTTCGCTGTGGCATGGCACCTGGGAGGGCGACGAGAGTGAGTTGCGGCGCATCGACTCGCAAACCGGCGAAGTGCTCGAGAGCCTCAGGATGCCCGAAGGCGTCGGCGTATCGGGACTGGAGTCCGATGGCGGCGAGCGGTTGTTCTGCGGTGGCGGCGAAAGCGGCAAGGTGAGGGTGGTGCGCAGGCCTTCGTGAGGCACGGATCTGTGTACACCCACTTACCCCGTGGGAGCGGGCTTGCTCGCGAAGGCGGTGTATCAGCTAGCATCAATGTCGTCTGACACGCTGCTTTCGCGAGCAAGCCCGCTCCCACCACTCAGTCCGTTTGTGGATGCTGATCGCTGATCTCGTACCAATCCGCTTTCGAACCGACGCAAACATGTTTTTGCTTGCGCGTCCGTAGCGGCGTATCCAGCGAACCGAGGGCAATCGAAACCCACTCGGAAAACGCGCCTGTCGAGTCAGTCCAGAACAGCGAAGATCCGCAACGGGAACAGAACTGCCGCGTGACACCTTTTGACGATTGATACGCCATCAGCGAATCAGTGCCGGTCATGATCGACAGCGACGAGGCGGGCGCGCTCGCGTAGGTCGCAAACGCCGCCCCATGGCTCTTTCGGCATTGGCTGCAATGGCAATGGGTGACGGCTTTCAACTCGGTCGACACGCCATATTTGACCTCGCCGCAAAGGCAGCTGCCCTGGTGAAACTCATCCATGTAAAGTCATCCCTGTATCAATAGTATTTTTCCGTCCTGCCATGTTTTCTGCTGGTCGAAATCGGTCTAAAAGCCCGGTTGGCAATCGTCCCTGTTTTGCTATCCTCAACCTTGTAGGTGAAGACGCAGACTGATGCGCAAAAGGATAGCAAGGAGACGTGGGGCGCGTTCCGAAGGGTACACGGTTAGAAAGATCCCCGCGCTGGGATCCAGCCCTTATGCCGTGTGAAGCAGAAGAGTTCCATTACGGTTTCACGACTCTTTTGTGGGAGGCCTGATAAACCTTGTAAGCCGGAGACCAGCACCGGCCACCTACTTGTACTCACCCACGAAGCCCGCCCAGTGCGGGCTTTTTAATGCCTTGGTTTTTTCACGATGTAGGAGCCAGCTTGCTGGCGATGGTCGTCAACGATTACGCGGGCGCACTGGATAAATGCGGCGCACTGGAGTCCATCGCCAGCAAGCTGGCTCCTACAGTTTCCTGTCGAGAACCTTTTCTATGCCCGCAAAGTGAGTCTGGCCGGCGGATCAAGGCGCGCCGAACAGCATCGTCCAGTAAACACCGTTGTCGCTGCGGGCGTTGGCGGCGTACGCGGCACCGACCTGGGTGAACATCGGGTTCATCAGGTTGGCGCAGTGCCCGGGACTGGCGAGCCAACCGGCCATGGCCTTGCTCGGCGAACCTTGCCCGGCGGCGATGTTTTCGCCGATCTGGCGGCCACGGTAGCCGGCAGCCCTGGCGCGGTCGGCGGGCATGTCACCGTCGCGGTCCTGGTGGGCGAAATAGTTGCCGTAGGCCATGTCCTTGCTGTGATTTTGTGCTGCGGAACCCAAGGCCGCACTCCAGGACAGCGGCCGCGCGGCGGCGAAGCGCTGGCGACCACACAGGCGCGGCCTGGCCCGGGCCGCGTTGACCTGCGCCAGCAACGCCTGGGCGGCGCTGCGAGGATCGGCGGTTTGCCGGTCGAGTACCGGCCGCGCCAGCACCACTTGCCACTCGCTCCCGGCGCGGCTGACGCCGATATCCGCGTATTGGTTGTCCAGCAGTGCGGCGCAGTGCTCGTCCTGGAACATCTCGAAGGCTTCTTCAGCGTCCCGTGCACCCACCACGCGGATAGAACGCACCATGGTGGCCTGATAGCCGGAAGCCTTTAACCGGTCCCGCAACCCACCGCCATAGCCAACAGGCAGGGCCAGGTTCGATTTGAGCGTCAGGGGTGACAAGCGTTGCGCGGGGCGCCGGTCGCAACGTTGCGGATGGGCGCGGTAGTCGTTGATGGCGTCGACCAGTTGCCGTTGCCCATCGGCGTGGGCGGGGCTGGCAAAAACGGGGAGCAGGGAAAACAGGCACAGCGAAGAAAAGCGCAAGGCAACGACGGTTTGGCGCATGAACGGACAACTCGGATGAGATGACGACGAAAGGAGTGGGGGAAAACGCAGGGTATGACTGGTGTCTCGACACAAGGTTCACGGCGCGAGCGAACCTGTTTGTGGCCGGAACCGAATGTCCGACGAAGGGTATTGAAAACCGGCCGGCAACGCGGACCTCTGTAGGAGCGAGCTAGCTCGCGATAGACCCAAACGCAACGCGTTGAATCAGGAAGCCCGCGTTATCGTTAGCTCCCATCGCGAGCAAGCTCGCTCCTGCAGAAGATCGGGCCGGATCAATCCACGCAGGCGTACACCACCAGCTCCACCAGCATTTCTTCCCGTGCCAGGCCCGCCACGACCATGGCCGCGCGGTTTGGGTAGGGCGCCTGGAAGTACTCGGCGTAAACCGCATTCACGGTTGCCAGGTAGCTGCGGTCGGTCACGTAGATCAGCACCTGGGTGACCGCGTCCAGCGAACTGCCGGCGGCTTGCAGGGTGTGGCGCAGGTTGTCCAGGGTCTGCCGGGTCTGCGCTTCGATGCCGCCGCTCACCACTTGGCCCTGGCGGTCGATGGGGATTTGTGCGGTGTACAGCGTGCCGTTGCCGACAACCGCCCATTCCAGTGGCGCGCGCGAGGCAAAGAGGTCGGTCTTGATTGCCTGTTTCATTGATGCTTCCTGATGCGGGTTTGAGGGGTTTACCGGGCGTCGCTGCCTTCGCCGGCTCCACGGCGACGGGATTCTTCGGTGCTTTCCACCAGCACCCGTTCACCCAGTTTCTTCAACTGGGCCCAGACTTCATCATCGACCTGCAGCCCGCCCGCAGGTGTTGGCTGACGGTGTTCAAACGTCGGGGCCGCGTCTTCGGCACTCAGGCGTGGCAGCAGTGCGAAGTGCCGGGAAATCAGCACGTTGATGCTTTGCTCATCGCCCTGCGCCGGTTGCGGCAGGTCATACACGCGCACGGACGGGCCTGTGCTTCCGGCGCTGAAAGTGGCCACCAGTTCCTGCCGGGCATCGCGCCAGTACACACAAAAATTCAGGCCTTGTCCGGCGCAGCGCGCCAGATAGCCAAGCAGCAGAATGCGGTTGTGGCAATGACGGACGCGGATCAGCGCACTGCCACCGCGCAAGGCCTTGGCCACCCCCAGTTCGATGGCCTGGGCGGCGCAGCGCAACACGCTCTGGCCATGGGCATCGAGGGTCAGTTGCGTGGCGTCTTCGTAGCAGGTTTCGATGGGGCGATCGACTTCATCGTGAAGAAAGTCCAGCGCCTTTTTCAGCGCACCGACACCGTCGAGGCCTTGCTGTTGCAGCCTGGCAATCATCTCGGCGGCGTCGTCGCAATCACCGGGTGCAAAACCGATGCCTTCGAAGGCCTTGCGGCAGATCACCTGGATTTCATTGAGCGATACACGCATTTCAGAGTGCTCCGGCAGCGTTGGTCAGTTCAGGCATGACGGCAAAATTCCAGTCGTCGGGGAACGGCTGGCCAATCTCGCTGACCAGCGGTGCCCCCTGAAACAAGGTGATGCGCACCCAGCGGCTGGACTTGGGGTCGAACTTGCCGGCGCCGAAGAACGCCAGCTTGCAGCGCAGCAAGTGGATTGGCAGCATGCTGCGGTCCATCAGGTTGGCGCGGATCTCCCCGAAGGCGCAGCGGGCCATGCCCTGCAGGCGGCAGACGGTGCCTTTGAACTGCGGCAGCGCCAGCAGAAAGTGCGCGGTCAATTGCCGTGGGTGTTGCTCGCGGTAGGCAAGCAAGGCCCGATGACAACGTTGAATGTTGTGCGCGATCCCCAACTGCATTTCTTTCTCGGCGCCTGGCTCCATGGCCCGTTCACCCAGGCGTGGTTCTTCCTTTTCCGCCGAGCGATACCAGAAAAAGTGGTTGGCCTCGGCGCCGCTCAAGTCGTAATCGAGCGCCCAGCGGTACTGGGTCTCGATGAGATCGCACAGCGCATCCAAGGGCATCTCGGCGTTCAGGCGGAACCCCTCGTTGACCGACATCTGCTCGGCCAGCGGATCAACCTGTTCGGGGTACAACTCCAGCAGCAGGCTGACCAGCAGTTCCTGGCAAGCGACGCCGACGCTCACTTCGGCCCAGGCTTGCAGGCACGACCACAAACCCGCGTTGACCGACTGCCCTGCGAACCACTCGGCCAGTTGTTCGAGATCGGCCAGTGTCTGCTGGTCGATGGCGCTTTGCCGTTGGTCCTCGGTACTGGTTTGCTGCAAGTGCCGGCGGGCCCGTAGCAGCAACGCCTGGAAGCGCTGGGCATGAGGCAGGTCAGCTGCTTGCGCCACCACCTTTGCCAGTGCAGTTTCCCTGGCCCACACCCATTGGTTGACCAGTTGCGGGTGATTGATCAGGAACGGCGCCATGCCCAGCCCCGTGGAATTGCCGACCCCAAGGTAACGCTGCAGGGCAGGGGCCAGACCCACTGCCCGTTGCGGGTTGCGCGCCCGGGCCATGTGTTCGATCTGTTCGATGCTGAAATGCCGTAACAGGTACACGGTAAACATCTGGGCGCTGAAGGGTTGCGTGAAGTCCGCCGTACCTTGCAGGCAACTGAAGTCGGCGATGCCGAACTTGCCGTTGCCGTAGACCGCGGTGGTGCGATACAGGTAGCCGACCTCGGCCAGTTGCCGCGGGTCTGGCTGACAACCTTCGGCCAGCGCCTCGAGGAAACGCTCGAAGTTGCGCAGGCTACGGTTGGCCCGCGACAGCACCAGCACTCGCGAATCAAAACGCCCGGCTTCCTGCAACGGCACATTGCGTCGCAGGTCAGTCAATTGCTGCTCATCGACATCGCCAGCGAGCAGGACAAAACTGACATCCCACTGATCGGCGATGACCCGGTCGCTGCGTTTTTCCGGCGGCAGGTACATGGAGAAAATCACGCAGTGATAGTGGGCACTGGCGGTGTCGATGCGGTAGATCGCCGTACCGAAGCCCTCGGTGTCCAGGTCGAAGCAGGTGCGCTGGATGCGCCACTGCTCGTTCATCATCCGCCGCATGCTGCTGCGCACGAAACTCAAGCGGCTTTGAAAGTGGCTGCCCAGCCGATCCAGGTCCATGACCCGGGCGGCGGGCCGCAAGGCCGAAGCGGTGTCTGTGTCGGTGTGCGACATCATTGCGATTCCTGAACTGTTCATCATCAGACTGCCTGTTCGCGAGCCATCTGCCGGGCGATGCGCAGTGCATCCCAGAGCGACGGCAGGATCAGCAGTGAAACCGGTACGGCAGTAATCACGATAAAGGATTGCAGCGCCGTGACCCCGCCCGAACCAATGGTGATCAACACCACGGCGGCCAGGCCCATGCCGATCGCCCAGAAGGCCCTCAGCCATGGTTTCGGCTTGTCATTGCTGGACATCGCCATGGCCACGGTGAACGCCATCGCATCGCCGTTGGTGGCCACCGAGATGAAGCTCAGGAACAGGAACAGCGCCGAGATCAGTCCACCCAGAGGCAAGTTCTGGGTGACGCCCAGCAGCAAGTCTTCGGGCTGCGCGCCGTGGGCGGTGACGATACCCGGCGTCTGCAACTCCATGCCGATGCCAGCGCCGCCGACCACGGTGAACCAGAACATGGTCACCAGCGGGGCGATGATCGACAGGGTCATGATCACTTCGCGGATGGTCCGGCCACGGGAAATCTTCGCCACATACAGGGCGACCATCGGCGCGTAGCCAATGAACCAGCCCCAGTAGAACACCGTCCACCAGTCGAGCCATTTCGGATCGGCGCGGAACAGGGTCATCGGAATGAACTGTTCCAGGTGCAAGGCGAACGCCGTGGGAAAACCGCCGAGAATGAAAGCGGTGGGTCCCAGCAGCACCATGAACACCGCCAGGCCGATCATCAGCCAGACGTTGATTTCACTGACGAAACGGATGCCCTTGAGCCCGACCAGGCAGGACGTGGTGTACATCACCGTGACCAGCACGATGGTGATGGACTGCACCACCAGGTCATTGGGGATGCCCCAGACCGAGTGCAATGCACTGCTGATTTGCAGACCGAGGAAACCGATCGGGCCGATGGTGCCGGCGACGACGGCGATGATCGAGGTGGCGTCCGCCAGGGTGCCGATCGGTCCCTTGAGCGCACGCTCACCGAACAACGGATAGAGCAGGGTACGCGGCGCCAGCGGTAGGCCTTTGTCGTAGTGCAAATGCATCAGCACGATGGCCAGCAGACTGCCCAGCACGGCCCAGGCCAGGAAGCCCCAGTGCACGAACGATTGCGCGAGCGCTGCGTGTGCGGCGGCATCGCTGTGCGGTTGCACCCCGGCGAACAACGGCGGTGGGCTGGCGAAGTGCATCATCGGTTCCGCTGCCGCCCAGAATGCACCGCCCCCGGCGAGCAGGGCGCACATGATCACGGCGATCCAGTTGAAGGTGCTGGAGTCGGGGCGCTGATCAACGCCGCCCAGCCTGACGCGCCCGCACTTGCTGAAGCAGATGATCAGGCTCATGGCAAAGGTCGCCAGCATCAGGATCTGCCAGTAAAAGCCGAAGAACTTCGTCGACCAGGCGAACAGCGTGTTCACCAACAGCGATACGCCATCGATGTCGATCAGTGCCGCGATCAGGAAGGCGCCGAGGAAGCCGCCACTGATTAAGAACAGCGGCCAGTCGATGTCTTTTTTCGGCGGTGCAAGGTCCAGTGGCTGGACGTCGGCTTGCAGGGAGTCGGATGTTTTCATGATGCCTCCAAAATACGCGCCTGGGGCTGTGCATCGCCGGTCGGGGAGATGAACGGGAGGCTATTGTTGTTATTTTTCATGCTGTCCTCACGGTGTCGATCAAGAGTCAGTTTTGCGCCGTCGTAGCGTTTTCCAGCAGGCGCAACCAGTTGAGTCCCATGATGTTGCGTACCTCGTCCTCGGCGAATCCCCGGTCGCGCAGGCCCTGGGCGATGACCGGGAAATCCCGGCTGTCGCGGAACCATTGCAGCGGTGCCGGCCAGTTGGCGTTGTCCTTTGATCCTTCGCCGTAATCCTTGTCTTTGCTCCAGCGCCCGTTGCGCATCCATTCGAGCACCTGCAGGGGTTGTTGCTGGCACAGGTCGGTGCCGATGCCGATGTGTTCGACGCCCATCAATTCCGCGGTGCTGGCGACCATGTCGCAGAACGATTCCAGAGTGCAGCCCGACGCACCCTTGAGGTGGAAGGGGTACGTGCTGAAACCCAGCAGGCCGCCGGACTCAGCGATACCGCGTAATACCGCGTTGGACTTGTTGCGTTTGGCCGCGTGGAAACTCGACGGGTTGGCGTGGGAGACGATCACCGGCCGGCTCGACAGCTCGATGGCTTCCAGGGTGCTGCGCTCGGCGCTGTGGGACATGTCGATCAGCATGCCGACGCGGTTCATCTCGCGGATCACCTGGCGGCCGAAACGGCTGATGCCATTGTCTTCGGCCTCGTAGCAACCGCTGGCCAGCAGGCTCTGGTTGTTGTAGGTGAGCTGCATGATCAGCACGCCGAGCTGGCGGAAAACCTCCACCAGGCTGATGTCGTCTTCAATCGGCGAGCAGTTCTGGAAACCGAAGAAAATCCCGACGCGGCCTTCCTGATGCGCCAGGCGAATGTCCGAAGCCTCGCGTACCGGACGAATCAGCTCGGGCCAGGTTTCGAAGCGGCGGTTCCACTCGCCGATTCTCGACAGGGTTTCCCGGGCGTTCTCGTGGTAGGCGATGGTGGCGTGTACCGCGCTCAGGCCACCTTCCTGCATCTGGCGAAAGATCGCTTCGCTCCAGTGGGAATATTGCAGGCCGTCGATCATCAATAAGTCGTGCATGCCGATCTCCCGTTCAAGGTCGCACGTAGGTGGTCTTGACCACGGTGTAAAACTCGCGGGCGTATTGCCCTTGCTCGCGTGGCCCGAAGCTGGAGGCTTTGCGGCCGCCGAACGGCACGTGGTAGTCGGTGCCGGCGGTGGGCAGGTTGACCATGACGCAACCGGTGCGGGCCCGGCGCTTGAAGTCGCTGGCATAACGCAGTGACTGGGTGATGATCCCGGCGGTGAGGCCGTATTCGGTGTCGTTCAACACGGCGAGGGCTTCTTCGTAATCGCTGACCCGGATCACACAGGCAATCGGCCCGAAGACTTCCTCGCGGTTGATGCGCATGTTGTTGTGACTGTTGATGAACAGGGCAGGGCGCATGTAGTGCCCGGCCGGTTGCAGGTTGAGCAATTGGCCGCCCTCGACCAGGGTCGCGCCTTCGTCTTCGGCCAGTTGCAGGTAATGGAGGTTCTGTTCTAGTTGTCGGGCTTCAGCCACCGGGCCGATCTGCGTGCCTTGTTGCAGGGCATGACCGACCTTCAGTTGACGCATGCGCGCCACCAGCGCTTCGACGAAACGGTCATGGATGCCGTCGCAGACGATCAATCGCGAAGAGGCCGTGCACTTTTGCCCGGTGCCGAAGAAGGCGCCGTTCAACGCGCATTCCACGGCGATGTCGAGGTCGGCGTCATCGAGCACCACCAAGGCGTTCTTGCTGCCCATTTCCAGTTGGCAACGCACCAGATTACTGGCGGTGGCGACCGCGACGCGGCGACCGGTCTGCAGGGAACCGGTGAAGGTCAACGCGTCGATGTCGGCGGACTGGATCAGGCTTTCGCCGACCACGGCGCCACTGCCCATGACCAGGTTGAAGGTGCCGGCGGGCAAGGCCTGGCGGCTGATGATTTCAGTCAGGGCCCAGGCGCTGGCCGGCACCAGGTTGGCCGGTTTGAACACCACGGCGTTGCCGAAGGCCAGGGCCGGAGCAATTTTCCATGCGGCGGTGGCCATGGGGAAATTCCATGGCGTGATGATGCCGACCACGCCTACCGGTTCACGTTGGACTTCGATCTCGATGCCGGGGCGTACCGAAGCGGCTGTCTCACCCATCTGGCGCAGCACTTCAGCGGCGTAGTAATGGAAGAACTGCGCGGAGCGATTGACCTCGCCGATGCCCTCGGCCAGCGGCTTGCCTTCTTCCCGGGAGAGCAGTTCGCCGAGTTCTTCCTTGCGCGCCATCAACTCGTTGCCGATAGCCATCAACACCTGCTGGCGCTGTTCCAGGCCGCTGGCGGCCCATTGCGGCTGGGCGTCGCGCGCGGCGGCGATGGCATCCAGCGTCTGTTCGCTGCTGGCCTGATGGTAATGGCCAATGAGGTCTTGTACATCCGAAGGGCTGTGGTTGGCGATGACGCCTTGGCCTTCGCACCAGTTACCGCCGATGTAGTTTTTGCAGGGTTGCAGTGCCATGGGAACCTCCGATTGCGTTGGCCCCATCTTGAGAGTATTACTCTGCAAATAAAAATTAATAATAAATATGAAATGATAAGGAAAACTAACCGTGTTACCCGAGCTGAAGATCACCCAACTGCGCTATTTCGTCCTGGTTGCCCAGCTGAAAAGCTTTCACGGCGCGGCAAGGCAGGCCTATCGCACGCAACCGGCGCTGTCCCTGGCCGTACGTGAACTGGAGCAGAAGCTCGGCCAGCCATTATTCGAAAAGGGCGGTAAAACCGAACTGACGCCATTCGGCGAGCACTGCTTGCCGCTGTTCCAGGATTTGCTCGCGCATCACGACCGCATCGCCCGCGAAGTCAGCTTGCTGGCGCGGCATGAAATCGGTCAGGTGAGCATCGCTACGGTGCCTTCGGTGGCCAGTCGGTTGTTGCCGCATCTGCTCGCACGGTTTGTCAGCGAGCACCCGAAAATGCAGATCAGCATGCAGGATGGCAACGCCGACAGTGTCCAGCAGTTGTTGGTCCAGGGGCAGGTGGACTTTGCGATCAGCAGCGTGTGGACTGCGGACGAAAACATTGAGTTCGTGCCGATCCTGAGTGATCGGGTGGGAGTGGTCTGCCGCCACGATCATCCATTGGTGGCGAACGGCGAGGCCTTGCATTGGTCGAGCCTGCAAGCCTACCCGCTGGTGCGCAATGGCACCTCGCGCTTGCTCGCAGGCACGGACGCGGCGGGGTTGCTGGACAGCAGTCTGCTGTTCGTCTCCAACATGATTTCGCTGATCGCGATGCTGGAAGAGGGCATCGGTATCACGACGCTGCCGTCCCTGGCGTTCCCGCAGGGCAATGAGAAACTGGCGTTCCTGCCGCTTTCTGAACCACGGGTGGAACGCCAGATCGGCATCCTGTGCCGTAAGGGGCACAGCCTGTCGCCGGCGGCAGCCGAGTTGATGGGGTTTCTCAAAGCGAACATGCAGATGGTCGATCTTTAGGGTCAGTCTCCGAGTGGCGGCTCCGGGCTTTCTGTCGGTCGCAGCCTGAAGCGACAGACATGCCCGCCACGCACCATGCACTCGCTGTGCTCGACTTCACCGCCGCCCAGCGCGCCGATCAAGGCCAGGTCCAGTTCGCAGACCACCGGGTGCTCGGCGGCCAGGCGATGGAACACGCAGTTATGCGCGACGATTTCCGGCGTGCCGCCTGAGCGAAAAAACACCTCGGCTTCGTAGCCCGCCTGGTTCATGTGCTGGACGATCCTGGTTTCGTCGACGACCTGCTGCTCACGGTCCAGCGCCAGTTTGCGGCCCATGCTGCGCATCAGCGAGGCCAGGGCTTCGGGGCCAATAATCGCGGCAACTTCATTGATCAGGACGCTGGCCAGTAGCTGATAGTGGCGAGGGAATTGCTCCCGTGCGTGGTCGGTGAGCCGGTACAGCTGCTCCGGACGACGCCCCGTCGGGCGGGTGTCGCCGCGCAGCACCAGGCCGTCACGCTCCAGCGCCGCCAGGTGTTGGCGGATCGCGGTGCGCGTAACGGCCAGGTGTTCAGCCAACTCGTCAATGCTCATGCCGCCGGCATGGTGCAGCAGCGCATTGAGCAGGTCTTGCTGTGTTCGGCCCAGTCCTTCCAGCATGGGATACCCTCGCGCGATATCAGAACTTGTCCGGGAATTGCTTGACCAGCGCACCGGTCAACGCATCGGCCAGGGCCAGGATGTGCGTGCGCATCATCGCCCAGGTGCGGGCTTCGCCGGCGTAATCATGTGCCGCGAATTCATCGATCTGGGTGATGTGGTGACCGCCATGGGCTGACAACATCGTCACCAGTGTCGCCTCAGGCAGGTTGGGGTTCGCCGTGGCCAGGAACGCCGCAATCGCCTTGGCATTGCTGGTCAGTTCGGTGACGGCGGCCTGTTTGCCCTTGGTGTCCTTGGCCACCGTGGCATCGCTGTAGTGTTTCACCGCGCCCCAATGGCCGGCAAGCAGCTTGAGCAATTGATCCGCCGCCGGTTGGCCGTAGAGCGGGGCGATGCTGTTGGCGATTTTCGTGGCGTTGTCGACCACCTGATCGGCCGCGACTTTGGCTTGTTTCTGGTCGGCGGATTGATTGGCCAGTGCGTAGTTTCTGATCCAGAAAATGTGCTCGACCCAAAGGTCACGCTCGGCCAGGCGCGTGGTCAGCGCGGGGCTGTCGGCAGCGGCGGGTGAGGCAGCAGGCGTCTGGCTCCAGACCGGTTGCGCACAGAAAGCCAGCAGGAGCAAAGCCAGGGTTTTGATATTCATGACGGCACCCTCTGTGAGTGGGAACGTTCGACAATATCAATATAGGAATAAAAATATGTTTTTATTGGCCGGAGGCAGAATCTCGGACCAATGGTCACGACTGAAGGGCTTTCTGTGGTGAGGGGGCTTGCCCCCGCTGGCCTGCGCAGCAGGCCCTGCTTTTCAGATGAAGAGCTGGGGTCGCTTCGCAACCCAGCGGGAGCAAGCTCCCTCGCCACAGATCACAGATCACAGATCACAGATCACAGATCACAGATCACAGATCACAGGTATGTTCCACCTTGCTTGCTACAATCCATCCCCCAGCGCCTTCATGTATTCAGGGCTTTCGCTGATCGAGTTATGCCCCGTCCCCGGTATCACCTGCAGTGACGCCACGCCTTTGGCGAAGTGCGTGTACAACTGCTCGGTGCTCGAACGCGCAATCACTTCATCATGTTCGGCGGCAATCAGGCGAGTCGGCACCGTGATGCGGGCGGCGTACTGCCAGGACGGGTATTTGTCCTTCAGCAACCAGCGCACCGGAAACCAGCGGAACTGACGAGCGGCCAGTCCCTCAAGGCTGTTGTAGGGCGTGATCAGCACCAGGCGCGCCGCCGGGCGCTGGCTGGCAAGGCGCACGGCGACACCCGAGCCCAGGCTGCGTCCGACCACCGCCACATGCGAGTGGCTGGCATACACCTGGTCGAACAAGGTCAAGGCGTCGCGGGCGATGGCCTCTTCGGAAGGCGAGCCGGAACTGCCGCCAAAGCCTCGGTAATGCAGCAGATACAGCGCGTAATCAGGGAACGCCTGAGTGAACCCGGGTAAGTTGCGCGAGACGTCTTCGGCGTTGCCGCCAAAGTAGATCAGCGCATTCGGGCCTTCGTGAGGCCGGATGGACACCAGCACCCGTGCGTCGGCGACCGGCAGGGTGAGCAGCGTCCCGGCAGCGCCGATGGCGCGCGGTTGCGGGTAATAGATCAGCGCCCGCTGAAACACGAACAACGCCAAGCACAGCGTCAGGTACAACACAGCGACGATGACGACGAGTAACACCAGGGTGCGCGACATTCGACTAACGTTAGTGGGCGGCATTGATGGCTCGGGGTTGGAAAGTGGCTGACGCCGCAGGGCCTTGTGAGTGTAGTCAATCGACCCTGGGCGCGGGTTATCCGCCGTGTTGGTGCAACAGGCCGAACCCGAACGACTGGTGAGAAACGTTTTATGAGCCATCCTGAGGGTTACACCCGTAGAGCAATACTCACGCTGGCTGCCGGCGCTTCGGCGGTCTTCACGTTCGGTCCGGCGAGTGCGCAACCCGCGCCGTCGACGGGAACAGGAGGCAAGACCATGCAGACTCGCGCCATTCCTTCCAGCAACGAGTCCTTGCCGATCGTAGGCTTGGGCACTTATCGCGGATTCGACGTCGAGCCTTCGCAACCGGCCTACAAGGACTTGCCCGCGGTACTGGATGCGTTGTTCGACAAGGGTGGCAAGCTGATCGACAGCTCGCCGATGTACGGTCGCGCCGAACAGACCACCGGCGAATTGCTGTCGATCCATGAGCCGCGCTCGCCGGCGTTCCTGGCCACCAAGGTGTGGACCCGCGGGCGCGAGGAAGGCATCGCGCAGATGGAGCAATCCTTCGCCCTGTTGCAGACCGACCGGATCGACCTGATGCAGATCCACAACCTGCTGGACTGGCAGACGCACTTGCCGACCCTGCGCCACTGGAAAGAACAGGGGCGCATCCGCTACATCGGCATCACCCATTAAACGGCGTCGGCCTACGACGAAGTGGAAGCGGTACTCAAGGCCGAGCCTGTGGATTTCCTGCAGATCAACTACGCCCTGGATGATCGCGGCGCCGAGAAACGCTTGCTGCCGTTGTGCCGTGAACGGGGCGTGGCGGTGATCTGCAATCGGCCGTTCGGCGGTGGCGGCCTGCTGGCCAGACTGAAAGACAAACCGCTGCCAGGCTGGGCGGCGCAAGTCGGGGTCAAGAGCTGGCCGCAACTGGCACTGAAGTTCCTGTTGTCGCATTCGGCGGTGACCTGCGTGATTCCGGGCACCGGCAACCCGCGCTACATGGCGGAAAATACCCGGGCCGGATTCGGCCCGATGCTGACCGATGCCCAGCGTCAGCAGCTGATTGCGTTGATGGACTAGCGCAGCCGGCGAGTTGCGCAACCTCTCCTATACTGTCCGCGTCCATGCCGTTGAAAGCGCATTCGTTGCCCTGACGGCGTCCCTGTCCATCATTGCAAGGAGATCGAACATGGCTATCCGCATTGGCGACGAAGCACCGGATTTCACCGCCGAAACCACCGAAGGCACGCTCAACTTTCACCAATGGATCGGCGACGGGTGGGCCATCCTGTTTTCCCACCCCAAGGATTTCACCCCGGTGTGCACCACTGAACTGGGCTACCTGGCCAAACTCAAGCCCGAATTCGACAAGCGCAACACCAAGGTCATCGGCCTCAGCGTCGACCCGGTCAGCGACCACAACCGTTGGGTCGGCGACATCGCCGAGACTCAGGGCTGCGCCGTCAACTACCCGCTGATCGGCGATGAAAACCTGGTGGTGGCCAAGCTTTACGACATGATCCACCCCAATGCCAGCGGCGGCGCGCGCACAGCCGTGGACAACGCCACGGTGCGCTCGGTGTTCATCGTCGGCCCGGACAAGAAGGTCAAGGCCATGCTGATCTACCCGATGAGCGCCGGGCGCAATTTCGATGAAGTGCTGCGTTTGCTCGACTCTCTGCAACTGAATGCCAAGCACACCGTTGCCACGCCGGTGAACTGGCGGCCGGGCGAGGATGTGATCATCCCGACTTCGGTGTCTGATGAAGATGCGAAGAAGAAATACCCGGATGGCTTCAAGACACTGAAGCCGTATCTGCGGACGGTGGCTCAGCCGAAATAATCTCGGCAGCCCTGAAACCGCCTTCGCGAGCAAGCCCGCTCCCACAGGTTCCTGAGTCGTTCACCGATATGTGCTTCGACTCGGACCCTGTGGGAGCGGGCTTGCCCGCGAAGAGGCCGGTACTGCTGGCCGAGTACTTCAAACCAGATACTTTCTAAACCACCCCAACGTCCGCTCCCACGCCAGCTTCGCCGCCGCCTCGTCATAACGCGGCGTCGAGTCGTTGTGGAAACCATGATTGGCGCCCGGATAAATGTAGGCCTCATAGGTCTTGCCCCCGGCCTTCAACGCTTTCTCATAGGCCGGCCAGCCCTCGTTGATCCGCGTATCCAGTTCGCCGTAGTGCAGCATCACCGGTGCCTTGATCCGGGGCACTTCCTCGGCCGTTGGCTGACGACCATAAAATGACACGGCGGCGCCCAGTTCCGGATAGGCCACGGCGGCGGCGTTGGTCACGCCACCGCCGTAGCAGAACCCGGTGATGCCGACTTTTCCAGTGGCGGCAGGGTGTTTCATCATCCACTCGACGGCGGCGAAAAAGTCGTTCATCAGCTTTTGCGGGTCGACCGTGGCCTGAAGCTCGCGGCCCTTGTCGTCATTGCCGGGATAACCGCCGACCGAGGTCAGGCCGTCCGGGGCCAGGGCGATGAAACCGGCCTTGGCCACACGCCGGGCCACGTCTTCGATGTAGGGGTTGAGCCCGCGGTTTTCATGCACGACCACCACCGCAGGCACCTTGCCGGTGGCCTTGGCCGGACGCACCAGATAAGCCCGTACCTGGCCGTTACCCTTGGGCGAAGGGTAGGTGACGTACTCGGCAATGATGTCCGGGTCGGTGAACTCGACTTGCTCGGCCAGCGCGTAGTTGGGGCTTAGCGCGGCGAGCAGGGCACCGGCGGTCATGCTGCCGAAGGTGAACAACGCCGCGCGGTCGAGAAACTCCCGGCGGTTGATCTGGCCGTGGGCGTAGTAGTCGTAGAGTTCCAGCAGTTCCGGGGAAAAGTCTTTGGCTGTCAGACGGCTCATCGGTGCAACTCCTCACAGAAGGTTGAACACGGCCCCTGTGGGAGCGGGCTTGCTCGCGAAAGCGGTGTGTCAGATACATGGATGTTGGATGTACCACCGCATTCGCGAGCAAGCCCGCTCCCACAGGGATTTAGGGTGAAGCCAAAATCTCATTTCACGCACTGCGCACCGGCCTTGGCCACTTGCGCATCTTGCTCAGGCTTGACGCCCGACACCCCGACGGCCCCAATCACCTGGCCATCGAAAACAATCGGCACGCCACCCTCGAGCGAAGTCAGCAGTGGTGCTGACAGAAAAGCGTAGCGCCCACCATTGACCATGTCCTCATAGCTTTTCGATTCCCGCCGCCCGAGGGCTGAGGTGCGGGCCTTTTCGGTGGCGATATAGGCACTGCTTGGTGCGCAACCGTCGAGGCGTTCGAGGGCCAGCGGGTGACCGCCGTCATCGACCACCACTATGGTCACCGCCCATTGATTGGCCTGTGCTTCGGCACGGGCGGCTTTGATGATCTGCTGGACTTCGGTCTGGCTCAGCACGGCTTTGCGGTTCATGGGCATCTCCGGGGTTCGGTTAAGGCAGGGCGGCTTCGACCAGTTCGATCCAGTGCCGCACCGGGGTCCGGCCTGCGCCGTCGAGGTGCGACTGGCAGCCGATGTTGGCCGTGACGATGACCTCGGGATGGCCGCTTTCCAGGGCGTTGAGCTTGTTGTCGCGCAGTTGTCGCGACAGCTCGGGCTGGGTCAGTGAATAGGTGCCCGCCGAACCGCAGCACAGGTGCCCGTCGGGAACGGACGTCAGGTTGAAACCGAGTCCGCTCAGCAGTGCTTCCACGGCGCCGCCGAGTTTCTGCCCGTGCTGCAAGGTGCAGGGGCAATGGAAGGCCAGGCGCTGCGAGGCGTGGATCCCGAGTTTTTCCAGCGGCTCGTCGCGCAACACCTCCACCAGGTCCCGGGCCAGTTCGCTGACCTTTTTCGCCTTGTCGGCATAGGCCGGGTCGCTGGCGAGCAGATGGCCGTAGTCCTTGATGAAGGCGCCGCAACCGCTG
The DNA here is from genome assembly GCF_058783925.1 of Pseudomonas sp. FW305-70. NCBI lineage: Bacteria > Pseudomonadati > Pseudomonadota > Gammaproteobacteria > Pseudomonadales > Pseudomonadaceae > Pseudomonas > Pseudomonas sp. FW305-70. The sequence goes on along the minus strand of NZ_JBYSYZ010000037.1, from coordinate 35,936 downwards.
GCGGTCTGCACAATCGCCTCGGCGCCTTTTTCGATGCCCGGCCACCACGCGTCGATGTTGCGCCGGGCGCGATCGAGGCCGGCGGCCTGGGCGTCCAGGTGGTAGTCCACGGCACCGCAGCAACCGGCTTCGCGGGTCGCGATGACGCTGATTCCCAACCGGTCCAGCACCCGCGCCGCCGCGGCATTGGTGTTGGGTGACAGGGCGGGTTGCACGCAGCCTTCGAGCATCAGCACCTGACGCTCGCGCAGGGTCATGGGGCGCGGCTTGGCCGGTGGTGCATGGCGCGGCAATTTGCTTTGCAGCGTGCCCGGCAGCAGTGCGCGGAACACCTGGCCGCCATTGACCAGACTCTTGAACAGGTCTGGATGCGGCACGGTCTGGCGCAACCCCTCGCGCAACAGGCGCTGCCCGAGCGGGCGCGGCACCGCCGCATCGACCACCGCGCGACCGATGTCCAGCAGGTTGTGGTAGTCGACGCCCGACGGGCAGGTGGTTTCACAGTTGCGGCACGACAGGCAGCGATCCAGGTGTTGTTGGGTCTTTTGCGTGACGTCGTTGCCTTCCAGCACTTGCTTGATCAGGTAGATGCGGCCCCGCGGTCCGTCCAGTTCATCGCCGAGCAATTGATAGGTCGGGCAGGTGGCATTGCAGAAGCCGCAGTGCACGCAGGTGCGCAGGATGCTTTCGGCTTCTGCGGCGCGGGGCAGATGGCGGGCGCGTTCACTCAGGGTCGTCTGCATGGTTCAAAGCTCCGCATACAGGCGTCCGGGGTTGAAGATGCCCCGTGGGTCGAGTTGTTGTTTCAGGTTGCGGTGATAGCGCATCAGGGCCGGGGGCAGCGGCTGGAACGGGGTGTCGGTCAGGCCGTGGCTGAAGCAGGTGACATGGCCGCCGACTTCGTCGACGACCTGGCGGATGAACGCCGCCTCGGCGTCGGATTTCAACCAGCGCTGGGCGCCGCCCCAGTCGATCAACTGGCGTCCCGGCAGCGACAGGCGCGGTGTGTTGTGCGGCAGTGACAGGCGCCAGAGCGGCTGGTCTTCATCGAAGAAGCTCAAGCGCTGTTCGTTGAGATCTTCCCAGTACGAAGCGTCCAGCCGTTCGCCACCGAGGCGCTCATGGGCCGCCGCCACTGAACCTTCACCACCCTCGAGCCGCAGGTGCAGGCGTGTACCGTCGTGACAGGCTGCGTTGATCGGCAACGGTTGCTGGCCCCACTCCGCCAGGCGCAGCAAGGCGCGTTCAGGGTCCATTTCCAGGCTGATGCTCAGGACTGTCCGGGGTTTTGGCAGCACTTTGAGCGAGACTTCGGTGATCAGCCCGAGGCAGCCGTAACTGCCGGTCATCAGGCGTGACAGGTCGTAGCCGGCGACGTTTTTCATCACCTCGCCACCGAAGCGCAACAGTTTGCCTTGCCCGGTGATGACCCGCGTGCCGAGGACGAAATCGCGCACCGAGCCGGACCACGGGCGCCGCGGGCCGGACAGTCCGCAGGCGATCATGCCGCCGACCGTGGCGCCGTCGCCAAAGGACGGCGGCTCGCAGGGCAGCATCTGTTGCGCGGCGTCCAGCGCCTGCGCCAGCTCCGCCAGCGGCGTGCCGCAACGGGCAGTGATCACCAGTTCGGTCGGGTCGTAACTGACGATGCCCCGGTGCGCGCGGGTATCGAGAATTTCCCCGGCCGTGGTGCGGCCAAGAAAACCTTTGCTGTTGGAACCCTGGATGCGCAACGGCGTAGCGTTTTCCAGCGCCTGATTGACCTGTTCCAGCAGTGACTGGCTGTCATCGAAATCTTCAGGGCCGCGCATCAGAAACGCTCCAGCTCGGGAAAGGGCAATTGACCGCCCTGTATGTGCATGGCGCCGAATTCGGCGCAGCGATGCAGGGTCGGAATGTTCTTGCCGGGGTTGAGCAGGCCGCTGGGGTCGAAGGCGGCTTTGATGGCATGGAACAGGGTCAGCTCATCGCTGTTGAACTGCGCGCACATCTGGTTGATCTTCTCGCGACCCACACCGTGCTCACCGGTGATGCTGCCGCCGACCTTCACGCACAGCTCCAGAATCTTGCCGCCCAGGTTTTCCGCGCGCTCCAGTTCACCGGGTTGATTGGCGTCGAACAGGATCAACGGATGCATGTTGCCGTCACCGGCGTGGAATACGTTGGCCACCCGCAGGCCGTATTCGTTCGAGAGTTCGGCGATGGCGTGCAGCACACCGGGCAGTTCGCGACGGGGGATGGTGCCGTCCATGCAGTAGTAATCCGGCGAGAGGCGGCCCACTGCCGGGAAGGCGTTCTTGCGCCCGGCCCAGAAACGTACGCGCTCGGCTTCGTCTTTGGCCTGGCGCACCTCGGTCGCACCGGCCTGTTGCAGGACCTGGCGCACCCGGTCGCAGTCATCCGAGACATCGGCTTCAACACCATCGAGCTCGCACAGCAGAATGGCCTGGGCCTCCACCGGGTAACCGGCGTGGATGAAGTCCTCGGCAGCGCGGATGGCCAGGTTGTCCATCATTTCCAGGCCGCCGGGGATGATGCCGGCGGCAATGATGTCGCCGACGGCGCGCCCGGCTTTTTCCACGGAGTCGAACGCCGCCAGCAATACCTTGGCGGTCTGCGGTTTGGGCAGCAGCTTGACCGTGACCTCGGTGATCACCCCGAGCAGGCCTTCGGAGCCGGTGAACAGTGCCAGCAGATCGAAACCGGGGGCGTCGAGGGCGTTGGAGCCCAGGCTCAAATGCTCGCCGTCGACCGTGAGAATGTCGACCTTGAGCACGTTGTGCACGGTCAGGCCGTACTTCAGGCAATGCACGCCACCGGCATTTTCCGCGACGTTGCCGCCGATGGAACAGGCAATTTGCGAGGACGGATCCGGCGCGTAATACAGGCCGAACGGTGCCGCCGCCTGGGAAATCGCCAGATTGCGCACGCCCGGCTGAACCCGCGCGGTACGGGCGGCGGGGTCGATGCCCAGGATGTTGTTGAAGCGCGCCATCACCAGCAACACGCCTTTCTCAAGGGGCAGCGCACCGCCGGACAAACCGGTGCCGGCGCCACGGGCGACGACGGGGACGTGCAGCTCATGACAGACGCGCAGTATCCCTTGCACTTCGTCGATGTGCCGGGGCAGCACCACCAGCATCGGCGTGGTGCGATAGGCCGACAGTCCGTCGCATTCGTAGGGCCTGAGTTCCTCCTGCTGATGCAGGATTTCCAGGCCCGGCAAGCGGCTCTGCAGGGCCTGCAACAGTGCCTGTCTGTCGACGTCGGGCAAGGCGCCGTCAACGCGTTCATCGTAGAGAATGTTCATGGGATCACGATTCTCGCTGGAGACCTGCGACCTTTATCATTGGCCTGATACGGCCGGCTGTCCATGGGATGTTTGTCCGCACGACGGACCATTCATTCAATAAAAAACCCTTGCCCATGTGGGAGCGGGCTTGCTCGCGAAGAGGGAGTGTCAGTCGATGACATTGCCGTCTGACACACCGCCTTCGCGAGCAAGCCCGCTCCCACAGTTCGATTCAATGCCCGCCCACCACCATATGGCTGAACGGCGCGACGTAGGCCTGCAACGTCACCAGCCCGCCGACCAGAATCGCCAGCACAATCGAGTGGAAGAACACGTAGCGCAGGATTTCCCCTTCATGGCCGTACCAGCGGGTGGCGGTGGAGGCGACCACGATCGACTGGGCGTCGACCATCTTGCCCATGACCCCACCGGAACTGTTGGCGGCGGCCATCAACACCGGGCTGATGCCCAGTTGCTCGGACGTCACCCGTTGCAGGCCGCCGAACAGCACGTTGGACGCGGTGTCCGAGCCGGTCAACGCCACGCCGAGCCAACCGAGCAGGGTGCCGAACATCGGGTAGAAAATGCCCGTCGCGGCGAAGGCCAGGCCCATGGTCGCATCCAGGCCCGAGTAGCGCGTGAGAAAGCCCAGGGCGAGCATCGCCACAATGGTGATCAGCGAGTAACGCACTACCCACAACGTGCGCAGGTACTGGTGAATCAGTTGCGGGATCGAGTACCCCATCAGCAAGCCGCCGACAATCGCCGCCAGCAGAATGCCGCTGCCGGTGGCGGTGAACCAGGTGAACTTGTACACCGCTTCCTCGGTTTTCGGCGCGGCCACCACGGGCGGGACTTTCTCGATCTGCAAGTGCAGGGTGTTGAAGGTCACGACCGGCGCAAACAGCGGGTTGGCTTCGCGCATCGGCTTGCCCTGCGGATCGAGCTTGACGGCACTGGTTTGCGGATCGATGGCAGGGCGGGTGTCGAAGGTGCTCTTGAAGCCTTGGGTGCCCCAGATGAACACGAAGACCGTGAGGATGATCCACGGCATCCAGGCCCGCATCACCGCCGGTTTCGCCTCGTTGGCGAAGGTTGCGCTCGGTACGGGCTTTTCGTCGTGCTCGGCGTCGATCTTCGAGTTGTCGACCCGGCCGGACAGGGCGGCGGAGGTGTGCACGGTGGCCGGTTTCCAGACCTTGAGGAAACCGGTCAGGCAGGCCATGGAAATCAGCGCGGCGATCACATCCACCAGCATGGGCCCGTGATAGTTCGAGACGAGGAACTGCGGAATGGCAAAACTGACCCCGGCCACCAGGATCGCCGGCCAGATCTCCAGCATCTTGCGCCAGCCGGCGAAGGCCCAGATCAGCCAGAACGGCACCAGCACCGAGAAGAAGGGCAACTGCCGCCCGACCATCATCGACAGCTCCATCTCATCCAGCCCGGTGACCTTGGCCAGGGTGATGATTGGCGTGCCGAGGGCGCCGAATGCCACTGGCGCGGTGTTGGCGATCAGCGCCAGCCCCGAGGCGGCAAGCGGCGAAAAGCCGAGCCCGATGAGAATCGCCCCGGTCACCGCCACCGGCGTACCGAAACCGGCCGCGCCTTCGAAAAACGCACCGAAGCAGAAGGCGATCAGGAGCAATTGCAGGCGCCGGTCATCGGTGATGCGCGCCAGGGAGTCTTGCAGCACCTTGAACGAACCGTTCTCGGTGGTCAGGCGGTGCAGGAAGATGATGTTCAACACGATCCAGCCAATCGGCAGCAGGCCGTTGGCCGCACCGAACAGCGCCGCCGAACCGGCCATGTCCGCCGGCATGCCGAAGGCGAAGATCGAGATCAGCAAGGCCGAGACCAGGGCGAGCAGCGCCGCCAGGTGCGCCTTGATATGGAAAAACGCGAGGGACGCCAGCATCACCACCACCGGCACAGCCGCCATGAGCGTTGAAAGCACCGGGTTACCGAACGGATCGTAGACTTGCTGCCAGACCATGTTCCACCTCTGCTTTTTATTGTTGGACGTGCAGATCCCCTGGAGGGGAGGTGGCCTTCAGTATAGGAGGCATTGCGCCGCTGCCAGGGCCGGCCTTCGGTCCTGCCAATCGGCGAACTCCAGAGGGCTGAGCTAGCATGGCCAGTAGGGTTTGAATCCAGTCAGGGGAGCAATGCAGTCATGACCGAGCGCCATATAGAGCACAAGGAGACGTTATCGAACGGATGCAAAATCAAAGTCACAGCCGAGATATTGAAAGACGGTTCGTTGGGCATGTTTATCGGTGTCTACAAGCCGGACGGCTCGGTCATCGACGAAAATCACGACCCACGGCCGCACATGCTGGACATGGAGGCGGCGATGGATTGGGGAATCGATATTGCGAGGGGGACTGGCAATAGCCAGCGCACGTTGTGAGCGGTTCGCATCCGTGCCCGGGTGACCCGCGGTCGCCGTCAGAACCCGAACGAACGGACCGAGGCTTTTGCCAGCTCGACATCCAGCAGATGCTCGGCCAGCACGTCATTCAAAAAGCGGAACTGATCATTGAGACCGACCACTTCGTTACTGAAGTGATGATCGGCTGAAGGGATCAACAGCGCTTCGAACTTCTCGTCGAACAGCAGAGTCAACTCTTTACGTGATTCGAATTTCTGCGCGTAGAAATTGTTGCCGAACAGCGGAAAACGCACGGCGAGGGAGACGGTGTGCATCATGATGTTTGCTCCTCGCTCAGGACGTACCAGGCAAACACACTCAATGTGAACGCCGTCAGGGCCAGGCAGGTCAGCAGATGGATCAGCATGAGGTTTCCCTCCGATTCGGGATTTCGTGTTGGCTTGGGATCGATCCTACGCTGACAGCGTTCAAGCGGAAGGCAATCGCGGCGATGGTGAATATCGACGCCAGTGATGGTGGTTTTTGTGCTGTCTGCTCTGGCCCCTTCGCGGGCAAGCCCGCTCCCACAATGTTTTGTGCTTGCCACATGATCCGGGCACGACGCGCAACCTGTGGGAGCGGGCTTGCCCGCGAAGAGGCCCTCAAAAGTACCGCCGGTTGTCGGCCATGCACATGCCGCGACCTATACTTGAATCATGGTTTTCGAGTGCTGGACATCCCGCCCGGTGCACACTTCAGGAAGCCGCCATCTTGAACCTGCGTTCGCTGATCATTGCCGTGCTGGTGGTGTTGGCAGGGTGCGCCACGCCGCCGCGTGCGCCGGTGGAAGTGGCGCCGGTCATCGTTCCCGCCAGCACCTGGCAACAGGTGGACCGGGAGATCGTCGCCGCGTCGCAGTCGGCCACCGAGCAGACCCGAATCTACGCCCGTGGCGCCATGGAATACTGGCGTACGCGGGTCTATGAACTGACCGAAGAAAATTTCATTCCGTGGTTCAGCAGCTACTGGACCCAGGAATGGATGTCGATGAAGGTCAGCTGGTACACCATCAGCGCCAAGGGTGAGCAGGATGCCTCGGCCAAGCGCCTGGCGGCGTACCTGCTCGAAGCCTACCAGGAGAAGGTCCTGGCCCCGGTGGCGGCGGAAATCGATCCCGATGCGATTCTTGGCCTGGCAGCGGCATTCTACGTCGACATCCTCAAGGAAGAACTGCAGAAAATCTCCACCCGCCACGGCGTGCCTATGGCCCAGCTCAACGGGCGCATCCAGAAAATCCCGGCCATTGCCCTCGGGCCACCGCCGGCGCGGGACGCCTCGTTGTACCAGATCGTGCACACCGAATCGTTGAACTCATTGCCGGCTTACGCTGCGTTGCTCGACAAAATCCATAAGGCCGGCGGTGACAAGGGCGTGGGTTCGACCGACACCGCGATGGCGCCGGTGGCCAAGCGCGCCAGCCAGCGCATGGAAGCCGAGATGGCCCCGCGCGGGGCCGCCAGTGCCGTGGCCGCCGCTGCCGGGAGACTCGCCGGCGGCTTGATTACCGTCGGTGTGGCGGCCATTCGCGCGATGATTCAGGCCAATGACAGGCCCGACAGCGAAGCGCTGATCCGCAGCAGTCTGGGCAATACCTTCGACAAGGCCTGGATCAAGCTGGTGCAGAACCCGACCACCGGCGTCATGGCTGGCACGCTTTACATGGCGGGGCAGATCGAAGGGAGTCTGGGCGGCGGTGCACAACCGCCGGTCGGTTTGAGTGCCGGCACTGTCGATTGGACGCCGGCGCAAACGACTACCCGGCAGAACACCCCATGACCCAAGGAGAAACACTCATGTCTTATGTCGATGGTTTTATCGCAGCCGTGCCCACCGCCAACCGTGGGCAATACCTCAAGCACGCCGAAATCGCCGCCTCGGTCTTCAAGGAAAACGGAGCCTTGAGTGTGGTCGAATGCTGGGGCGAGGACGTGCCGGAGGGCAAGGTCACCTCGTTCCCGATGTCGGTGAAGCTCAAGGAGGGCGAAACCGTTGCCTTCGGCTGGATCATCTGGCCGGACAAGGCCACCCGCAATGCCGGGATGGACAAGATGATGCAGGACCCGCGCATGAAGCCGGAGGTCAATCCGATGCCCTTCGATGGCCAGCGCATGGTGTACGGCGGGTTTGAAGTACTTCTCACGGCGTGATGCCGGACGCGGGATCACTCCGGCGTCGGGGTGATCCTGCAACTCTTGCGCTGGCGGATCTCGTCATCCGTCGGCCGTTCGCGGATGAACTCGAAGCGCGGCTCACCTTCGCTGTAATGCACCAGCCAGCCCCATTCCAGCTGGAGTTCATCCTGACCTGGCGCGGGCGGTCTGGCCCACCATGGCTCTTTGCTGATGATCTGTCGCATGGTCCCCTCTGCTTTTGTGGGATGCCAGAACTATAACGCGCCTGCCGGACGGTGCCAGAAATCCGCTGGCCGGCAGGCGGGTGTTGAGTACACTCAGACAGTCTTCCCACAAGGAGTGCGGCATGAACGACGAAATCCGCGAGCCGATCAAGCGTTTGTTCTTTGCGCTGGACTGCGCTCCGGCCCAGCGCCGGGAGATCGCCCAGTGGCGCAGTGCGCTGCAGCTGCGCAACGGACGACCGGTGCCGGCGGACAACTTTCACCTGACGCTGAAGTTTTTGGGCGCGGTGGGTGTGGCGCAGATCGCCGAGCTCTGCACCGCTGCGGCGTCCATCCGCACGCCGGGCGAGCGCTTGACGGTGGTGCTTGACCGGCTGGACGTATGGCGCAGGGCAGGGGCGTTGGTGCTCGCACCGCAGCAGGCGCCCCCGGCATTGCTGCGTCTGGTCTATGCCCTGGAACAGGCGATGTTGCCGTTCGGGCTGGAGCAAGCGCCAAGGGAATACCGTCCGCACCTGACCCTGGCACGGGACTATCGGGCGCCGGTGCCGGAGTCCGCGACACCCCCCGAATTCTTCCTGCGGGCCGATCGATTCACCCTGTTCGAATCCCACAAGGGCCGTTATCGGGCGCTGGCCGAATGGCCGTTGATTGATCCCCCATAAAAAAAGGCGCCCGAGGGCGCCAAATTCACCTGAACCGAGGGAGCCAGGTGAGGCCGTTCTACTTGCAGGAGAGGCAGCGGTGGTAAGGCGCTGCGTGAACGGAAATTGTTGAACACCCACCTGCCCAATGTGGGAGCGGGCTTGCTCGCGAAGGCGATGTGCCAGTCAACATTGATGTTGAATGTGATGGCCTCTTCGCGAGCAAGCCCGCTCCCACATTAGGTCGGTGATGTCCTGGATTACTGGCCGAGTTTCACCTTGGTCCAGCCTCGGGTCATGATCCGCTGGATGGCGATCGGCTGGTCCGGTACGGCATAGAGCGTGGCCATCACCGCTTCCGACGGGTAGGAACCTGGTTCGTTGCGGATCGCTTCATCGACCAGTGGCGTGGCTGCCGCGTTGGCGTTGCTGTAGCCGATGTTGTTGGTGATGTCGGCGATCACGTCGGGGCGCATCAGGAAGTTCATGAACAGGTACGCGTTCTCGACGTTGGCGGCATCGCGCGGGATCGCGAGCATGTCGTAGAAACTGGCGGCGCCTTCTTTCGGGATGCTGTAGTCGATCTTCACCTTGTCCCCGGCTTCCTGGGCGCGGGCCTTGGCCTGCAGCACGTCGCCGGAGTAACCGACGGCCACGCAGATGTTGCCGTTGGCCAGGTCCGAGATGTATTTCGACGAATGGAAGTACGCCACGTTCGGGCGAATCTTCATGAACAGCGCCTGGGCTTGGGCGATGTGCTGTTTGTCCTGATCGTTCACCGGGTAGCCCAGGTAGTGCAGGGCGGTCGGGATCATTTCGGTCGGCGAGTCGAGGAAGCTGATGCCGCAGGCCTTGAGCTTCTCGGCGTTTTCCGGTTTGAACAGCAGGTCCCAGGAGTTGGTCGGGGCGTTGGCGCCGAGCACTTCCTTGACCTTGGCCGGGTTGAAACCGATGCCGATCGAGCCCCACATGTACGGGATGGCGTGAGCGTTGTCGGGATCGCTCGCGGAGGCGTTTTTCAGCAGCACCGGATTGAGGTTGTTCCAGTTCGGCAGCTTCGACTTGTCCAGCGTCTGGTAGACGCCGGCCTTGATCTGCTTGGCCAGGAAACTGTTGGACGGCACGACGATGTCGTAGCCGGATTTGCCCGCCAGCAGGCGCGCCTCGAGGGTTTCGTTGCTGTCGAACACATCGTAGGTCACCTGGATGCCGGTCTCGTCTTCGAACTTCTTGACGGTGTCCGGGCCAATGTAATCCGACCAGTTGTAGACGCGCAGAACCTTGTCATTGGCCTGGGCGCCGGTGGCGATCGCGCCCAATAAGGACAGTGTCAGCAGAGTCCTGCCAAACATTTTCATCGGTACAACTCCATTTCTTTTTTATTCAAAAACACATAGCAAACATTTGTGGCGAGAGCGCTCCTTTGTAGGAGCGAGCTTGCTCGCGAAAAACATAAGGACGGCGCGTTATTTCAGACAGCCCACGTCATCGTTTACGTCCATCGCGAGCAAGCTCGCTCCTACAGGGGGCGGCATTAGGCGGTGGCCGCCGCCATCTGCTTTTTCGGTTGTTGCCAGGATTCGCTGGCGGTCTGGTCCATGGCTTCCTGGATCGCGCGTTTGCGGGAGGCTTCGGCACGGCGGCTGAAGTACCAGACCATGAAGGTCACGATCGACACGGCCAACAGGATCAGGCTGGCCACGGCGTTGATCTCGGGCTTGACCCCCAGACGTACCGCCGAGAACACTTCCATCGGCAGGGTCGTGGAACCCGGGCCGGAGACGAAGCTCGCCAGCACCAGGTCATCCAGCGACAGGGCGAACGACATCATGCCGCCGGCCGCCAGTGACGGCGCGATCATCGGAATGGTGATCAGGAAAAACACCTTGAACGGTTTCGCGCCCAGGTCCATGGCCGCTTCCTCGATGGACAGGTCCAGCTCGCGAAGGCGGGCGGAGACTACCACCGCCACATAAGCGGCACAAAACGTGGTGTGGGCGATCCAGATCGTCACGATGCCGCGTTCCATCGGCCAGCCGATCAACTGCGCCATGGCCACGAACAGCAGCAACAGCGACAGACCGGTGATCACCTCAGGCATCACCAGCGGCGCGGTGACCAGGCCACCGAACAGGGTGCGCCCCTTGAAGCGGGTGACGCGGGTCAGCACGAATGCTGCCAGGGTACCCAGCGCCACCGCCGCGATGGCGGTGTAGCAGGCGATCTCCAGCGAGCGCACCACCGAGCCCATCAGTTGCGAGTTGTCGAGCAAACCGGCGTACCACTTGAACGACCAGCCACCCCACACCGTCACCAGCTTCGAGGCGTTGAACGAGTAGATCACCAGGATCAGCATCGGCAGGTAGATAAACGACAGGCCGAAAATCAGCATGAACTTTGAAAATCCGAAGCGTTTCATCCCCGTGCCTCCATCTCTTTGGCCTGACTGCGGTTGAACAGCAGAATCGGCACAATCAGGATCAACAGCATCACCACCGCCAGGGCAGACGCCACCGGCCAGTCGCGGTTGTTGAAGAACTCTTGCCACAACACACGGCCGATCATCAGGGTTTCCGGACCGCCCAGCAGTTCCGGAATCACGAACTCACCGACCACCGGAATGAACACCAGCATGCAGCCGGCGATGATGCCGTTCTTGGCCAGCGGCACGGTGATTTTCCAGAAGCTGTTGAAGGTGCTCGAACCCAGGTCCGACGCGGCTTCCAGCAGGCTCTGGTCGTGCTTGACCAGGTTGGCGTACAGCGGCAGCACCATGAACGGCAGGTACGCATACACCACACCGATGTAAACAGCCATGTTGGTGTTGAGGATCTCGATCGGCTGCGACGTCAGCCCGGTCCACATCAGGAACCCGTTGAGCAGGCCGTTGTTGCTCAGGATGCCCATCCACGCATACACGCGGATCAGGATCGCGGTCCAGGTCGGCATCATGATCAGCAGCATCAGCACGTTCTGCGCTTCCTTGCTGGCCTTGGTGATGGCGTAGGCCATTGGGAAGCCGATCACCAGGCACATCAGGGTGCTGAACAGCGCGACCTTCAACGAGCCGAGATAAGCCGAGAGGTACAGCTCGTCCTGGCCGAGCAAGGTGTAGTTGCCGATGTTGAGCAACAGCTGGAATTTCTGCTCGGCGTAGGTGTAGATCTCCGAGTAGGGCGGAATGGCCAGGGCCGCTTCCGAGAAGCTGATCTTCATCACCAGGAAGAACGGCAGCATGAAGAACAGGAAGAGCCAGATGAACGGAATCCCGATGACGAACTTGCGCCCGCTGGGGACCCACCTGAGGAATTGCTGATTGAAGGTTTTCATGCGCGCAGTACCACGCCGCTGTCGTCTTCCCACCACACGTAGACCTGATCGTCCCAGGTCGGACGCGCACCACGGCGTTCGGCGTTGGCCATGAACGACTGGACGATCTTGCCGCCAGGCAGCTCGACGTAGAACACCGAGTGGCCGCCCAGGTAGGCGATGTCATGCACCTTGCCGCTGGACCAGTTGTAGCGGTTGTCCGGCTTGACGGTGCTGACCAGCAGTTTTTCCGGGCGGATCGCGTAGGTGATCGACTTGTCCTGCACCGAGGTGCTGACGCCGTGACCGACGTAGATCTTCTGCTCGAGGTCCGGGCTGTGGATGATCGCGTGACCCTCCAGGTCTTCCACCACGGTGCCGTCGAAGGCGTTCACGTTGCCGATGAATTCGCAGACCATGCGGCTGACCGGTGCTTCATAGATGTCGACCGGACTGCCGATCTGGGCGATCCAGCCCAGGTGCATGATCGCGATGCGCTGGGCCATGGTCATGGCCTCTTCCTGGTCGTGGGTCACCATCACGCAGGTCACGCCCACGCGCTCGATGATTTCCACCAGCTCCAGCTGCATTTGCGAGCGCAGCTTTTTATCCAGGGCGCCCATCGGTTCGTCGAGCAGCAGCAGCTTCGGACGCTTGGCCAGGGAACGGGCCAGGGCCACGCGCTGACGCTGGCCTCCGGACAGTTGGTGCGGCTTGCGCTTGGCGTACTGGGTCATGTGTACCAGGCGCAGCATCTCCTGCACCCGGGCTTCGATTTCGGCCGCTGGCAAACGGTCCTGCTTGAGGCCGAAGGCGATGTTCTGCGCCACCGTCATGTGCGGGAACAGCGCGTAGGACTGGAACATCATGTTGATCGGTCGTTCATACGGCGGCATGTCGGTGATGTCGACACCGTCGAGCAGAATCCGGCCTTCGGTCGGGCGCTCGAAACCGGCGAGCATGCGCAGCAGGGTCGATTTGCCGGAGCCGGAACCGCCGAGCAGGGCGAAGATTTCACCCTGGTGGATTTCCAGGGACACATCGTCCACTGCGGTGGTTTCGTCGAATTTCTTGGTGACGCGATCGACTTTCACCAACACCTTTTTCGGTGCCTGGTGACCTTCAATAGCCTTCCTGTAAATGCTGGAGGCGTTTGCCATGTGAAACTCCCAACAGGTTTCAGTCGCCCGGCCAACACGGCCCGGCTTAATAGTGGATTGCAAACCCGGATCAGACGATGTCCGTCAGTTCAACGCAGGCCCCTGTGGGAGCGGGCTTGCTCGCGAAGGCGGCGACACAGTCAACACAGATGTCGCCTGACACACCG
>NZ_JBYSYZ010000037.1:0-22564 GCF_058783925.1 Pseudomonas sp. FW305-70 | reverse complement strand
GCGGTGTGTCAGGCGACATCTGTGTTGACTGTGTCGCCGCCTTCGCGAGCAAGCCCGCTCCCACAGGGGGACTGCATCTGGCTGACCGGCATTGCATTCCGGCCGGGTTAATTCGGCGTCGCCATCCTGGCTGCCTGGGTCGTACTTGTTGTTATTGCAGTGTGTTGTTTTCGCGAACGGGGCACGCACAAGCGCCTGCCCGCTCGCGTTGGGCAGTTAATCGTTGAATGTGGGTATCAATTCATCAGCTCGAGTGACGCAGTGCCGCCCGTTGCCGGCAGGCTTCGCCGAACGCCTGGAAAATACTCAAGTAAGGCGGGTTGTTCAGAACCTGCCATTCCGGGTGCCATTGCACGCCGAGGGCGAAGGCCTGGCTGTGCTCGACCGAGATCGCTTCGATCAGGCCATCGGGCGCGACAGCTTCGGCGCGCAGGCCGGGCGCGAGGCGGTCGATGCCCTGGCTGTGAATCGAATTGACCTGGAACACCGGTGGCAGGTCCAGGGCTTCGAACACGCCGCCGGGCTGCACATTCACCGCATGGGCCGCAGCGTATTGCACGGCCAGGTCCGGGTGATTGGCCTCACGGTGATCGAGGAAGCCGGGAAGTTCATGGACTTTCTGATGCAGGCTGCCACCGAACGCCACGTTCATTTCCTGGAAGCCGCGGCAGATGCCGAGCACCGGAACGCCGGCAGCGATGGCTGCGCGGATCAGTGGCAGGGTGGTGCGGTCCCGTTGCGGATCGTGTTCCGTACCGGGGGCGCTGTCGGGGCCTTGATAGTGGAAGGGTTCCACGTTCGACGGCGACCCGGTCAGCAACAGACCGTCGAGCTGCGGCAGCAGGTCATCGACTTCGGTCAGGTCGCCTAAGGAAGGAATAACGACAGGCAGCCCCAGCGCCGCAACGCTGACAGCACGCAAGTACTTGTCGCCGCTGATGTGGTAGGGGTGCAGGCCAATCTGTTTGACGCACGCAGTAACGCCGATCAATGGCTTGAATGCCATTTTTATCACCTCGAAGTTTCACACTTGAACGAGCTTTTCTGGAGCTTAGCCTTGTTGATTTTAATTAACAACTCTCATGTAAAAAATTCTAAACGCCGAACGTCCGATCTTCAGGATTTACGCGTGTTTGAGGGCGTATCTGGCACTCTCTTCCTTCTGAGAGGCCCGAAAATAAACGTTGAAAGGCCAGGTGTTCGCTATTGACTTCACTTTGCCTTTCGGATTGACTGGGCTCGTGAAAGGGCGGTGAACATAATAATTAACAGTAAAAAATAGGTGCATCATGTCGGTCCCTCTGCGTACCGTTCAACTCAACGAAGCAAACGCATTCCTTAAGAAATATCCTGAGGTTTTGTACGTCGACCTTCTGATTGCGGATATGAACGGTGTGGTGCGCGGCAAGCGCATCGAGCGCACCAGTCTTCATAAGGTTTACGAGAAAGGCATCAACCTGCCGGCGTCTCTGTTCGCTCTGGACATCAATGGCTCCACGGTGGAAAGCACCGGCCTGGGTCTGGACATCGGCGACTCCGACCGGATCTGCTACCCCATCCCGGGCACCCTGAGCATCGAACCCTGGCAGAAGCGCCCGACTGCGCAACTGCTGATGACCATGCACGAACTCGAAGGCGAGCCCTTCTTCGCCGACCCGCGTGAAGTGCTGGCCAATGTCGTGCGCAAGTTCGACGACATGGGCCTGACCATCTGCGCCGCGTTCGAACTGGAGTTCTACCTGATCGACCAGGACAACGTGAACGGTCGTCCGCAATCGCCGCGTTCGCCGGTTTCCGGCAAGCGTCCGATGTCGACCCAGGTGTACCTGATCGACGACCTCGACGAATACGTCGATTGCCTGCAAGACATCCTCGAAGGCGCGAAAGAGCAGGGAATCCCGGCTGACGCGATCGTCAAGGAAAGCGCCCCGGCGCAATTCGAAGTCAACCTGCATCACGTGGCTGACCCGATCAAGGCCTGCGACTACGCGGTCCTGCTCAAGCGTCTGGTGAAGAACATCGCCTACGACCACGAGATGGACACCACCTTCATGGCCAAGCCGTATCCGGGCCAGGCGGGCAACGGTCTGCACGTGCACATTTCGATTCTCGACAAAGAAGGCAACAACATCTTTGCCAGCGAGGATCCCGAGCAGAACGCCGCGCTGCGTCACGCGATCGGCGGTGTGCTCGAGACCCTGCCGGCGCAGATGGCGTTCCTCTGCCCGAACGTCAACTCGTACCGTCGTTTTGGTGCGCAGTTCTATGTGCCGAACTCGCCGAGCTGGGGCATCGACAACCGCACCGTGGCCGTGCGCGTACCGACCGGCTCGAAGGACGCCGTGCGCATCGAACACCGCGTGGCCGGCGCCGACGCCAACCCGTACCTGCTGATGGCCTCGGTATTGGCCGGCGTGCACCACGGCCTGACCAACCAGATCGAGCCGGGCGCCCCGGTGGAAGGCAACAGCTACGAGCAGAACGAGCAAAGCCTGCCGAACAACCTGCGCGATGCCCTGCGCGAGCTGGACGACAGCGAAGTCATGGCGCGCTACATCGACCCGATGTACATCGACGTGTTCGTGGCGTGCAAGGAAAGCGAGCTGGCCGAGTTCGAGAACTCCATCTCCGACCTTGAGTACAACTGGTACTTGCACACCGTTTGATTGGTCGGTTCAACACAATCAAATGTGGGAGCGGGCTTGCTCGCGAAAGCGGTGTGTCAGGTGACATCAATATTGGATGTGCCGGCGCCTTCGCGAGCAAGCCCGCTCCCACAGGGATTGCATTTCAGAACTTGAACTGACGGGCTTCAGTTCCGGCAACCATCTATTTCCTGCGTCGAGTCACAACCATGACAAACACTCGCAGCGATTGGGAGCAACGCTTCCAGTCCCTCTCCATTGAAGGTCGCGCATTCATTGACGGCCAATACTGCGCGGCCGCCAGTGGCGCCACGTTCGAATGCTTAAGCCCGGTGGACGGCCGTTTCCTGGCGAACGTCGCCAGCACCGACGAAGCCGACGCCAATGCGGCAGTCGCCGTGGCGCGCCGCACCTTCGAATCCGGTGTGTGGGCCAACCTGGCCCCGGCCGAGCGCAAGCGCATCCTGATCCGTTTCGCCGACCTGATCCTGGCGAACCAGGAAGAACTGGCCCTGCTCGAAACCCTCGACATGGGCAAGCCGATCAGCGATTCCATGAGCATCGACATTCCGGCGACCGCCAACGCGATCCGCTGGACCGCCGAAGCCATCGACAAGATCTACGACGAAGTCGCCGCCACGCCCCACGATCAGTTGGGCCTGGTGACGCGCGAAGCGTCCGGCGTGGTCGCAGCCATCGTGCCGTGGAACTTCCCGCTGATCATGGCCAGCTGGAAATTCGCCCCGGCCCTGGCGATGGGCAATTCCTTCATCCTCAAACCATCGGAAAAGTCGCCGCTGACCGCGATCCGCATCGCGCAGCTGGCACTCGATGCCGGCATCCCGAAAGGCGTGTTCAACGTCCTGCCGGGCTACGGCCACACCGTGGGCAAGGCGCTGGCCTTGCACATGGATGTCGATGTGCTGGCCTTCACCGGCTCCACGGCGATTGCCAAGCAGCTGATGATCTACGCCGGGCAAAGCAACATGAAACGCGTGTGGGCCGAAGCCGGGGGCAAGAGCGCGAACGTGGTGTTCGCCGATGCACCGGATCTGCGCGCGGCAGCACAGGCAGCGGCCAGCGCCATCGCCTTCAACCAGGGCGAAGTCTGCACCGCCGGTTCGCGCCTGCTGGTGGAGCGTTCGATTCGCGAGTCGTTCATTCCATTGTTGGTGGAAGCCTTGCAAGCCTGGAAGCCGGGCCACGCGCTCGATCCTGCAACCACCGTTGGCGCGGTCGTCGACGAGCGTCAACTGGACAACGTGCTGCGCTACATCGGCATCGGCAAGGAGCAGGGCGCCGAACTGATCGCCGGCGGCAGCCGCACCCTCGAAGACACCGGTGGCCAGTACGTGCAGCCGACGATTTTCGACGGCGTGACCAACGCCATGACCATCGCCCGGGAAGAAATCTTCGGCCCGGTGCTGTCGGTCATCACCTTCGACACTGCTGAAGAAGCCCTGGCGATTGCCAACGACAGCATCTTCGGCCTGGCCGCCGGCGTCTGGACCCGCAACCTGAGCAAAGCCCATACCTTCGCCCGTGGCTTGCGTGCCGGCAGCGTCTGGGTCAACCAGTACGACGGTGGCGACATGACCGCGCCGTTCGGCGGGTACAAGCAGTCGGGTAACGGGCGGGACAAATCGCTGCACGCGTTCGACAAGTACACCGAACTCAAAGCGACCTGGATCAAGCTCTAACAACAATAAAGCGGCGGTCGCCGGCAACCTGCGGCGGCCATCGGAGAAATTTATGAAACACAGCTCCAGCAATCAACAGCATGTAAACAGCTACTACGCCGCCACCCGCAACTTCACCGGCGATTTCCCGGTGCTGGAAGGGGCCGTGGACTGCGACGTCTGCGTGATCGGCGCCGGCTACACCGGCCTGTCCTCGGCCCTGTTCCTCGCCGAAGCGGGCTACAGCGTGACCGTGCTCGAAGCGGCCAAAGTCGGCTTCGGCGCCAGCGGTCGCAACGGCGGCCAACTGGTCAACTCCTACAGCCGCGACGTCGATGTCATCGAAGAGCGCTACGGCGACAAGACCGCCGAAGTGCTCGGCAGCATGATTTTCGAAGGCGCCGACATCATTCGTCAGCGCATACAGCACTACGACATCCAGTGCGATTACCGTCCCGGCGGCATCTTCGCGGCGATGAACAAGAAGCAACTCAAGGGCCTGGCCGAGCAGAAGAAAAGCTGGGAGCGCTACGGCAACAAGAACCTGACACTGCTCGGCGAAGCCGACATCAAGCGCGAAGTGGGTTCCGATGCCTACGTCGGCGGCCTGCTGGACATGCAGGGCGGCCACATTCACCCGCTGAACCTGGCCCTCGGCGAAGCCTCGGCGATCATCGGCCTGGGCGGCAAGATCTACGAGCAATCGGCGGCGGTGGAAATCACCTACGGCGAGCCGATCACCGTGCGCACGGCCAAAGGCGTGGTGAAGGCCAAGTACCTGTTGATCGCCGGTAACGCCTACCTGCCGCAAGGCCTGGACAACCGCGTGACCAGCAAGAGCATGCCGTGCGGTTCGCAGATCGTCGTCACCGAGCCGTTGTCGGAAAAGCAGGCCCGCAGCCTGATCAAGAACAACTACTGCGTCGAAGACTGCAACTACCTGCTCGACTACTACCGCCTGACCGCGGACAACCGCCTGCTCTACGGCGGTGGCGTGGTCTACGGTGCGCGCGAACCGAATGACATTGAGCAATTGATCCGTCCGAAAATCCTCAAGACCTTCCCGCAATTGAAGGACGTGAAGATCGACTACCGCTGGACCGGCAACTTCCTGCTGACCATGTCGCGCATGCCGCAATTCGGCCGTATCGAGAAAAACGCCTACTACATGCAGGGCTACAGCGGCCACGGCGTGACCTGCTCGCACCTGGCCGGCAAACTGATCTCGGAAATGATCCGTGGCGACGCCGAGCGTTTCGACGCGTTTGCCTCCTTGCCGCACATGCCGATGATCGGCGGGCGCACCTTCTCGGCACCACTGACCGCCCTGGGCGCCGTGTACTACTCGCTGCGCGACCGTTTCGGCATCTAAGCCTTACCTCGCCGGCGGCATCTCCTCCAAAGGGTGCCGCCGGTTTTTTAATCCCGGAAATACCGCGGTCCCCTGTGGGAGCGGGCTTGCTCGCGAAGAGGCCATATCAGCCAAAACAGATGTCGCCTGACACACCGCTTTCGCGAGCAGGCTCGCTCCCACAGGTTGTTTTATTCCACCGTTTATCGAACCTGCTGAGCATTACCAACAAACGTGATTTAATAGCCGCCTTTCACGTTTCCGGGACCGGAAAACGGCGTGATCCGCGCCTTTACTCCACCCCTCCATTATCCCTGTAGGAGCGAGCTTGCTCGCGAAAACGCCAGTTCAATCAACATCAATGTTGAGGCTAAAATCGCAATCGCGAACACACTCGCTCCTACGGGTTGGCACATAAGGCTGTCATGGACACGGGCTCACGACTCAAATTAGTACGCGAAAGCTACAAACTGTCCCAGCGCGAGCTGGCCCGGCGTAGCGGCGTCACCAATGCAACCATCTCCCTGATCGAACAGAATCGGGTCAGTCCCTCCGTCAGCTCCCTGAAGAAATTGCTGGAGGGCATCCCCATGTCCCTGGCCGACTTCTTCACCTTCGATCAGCCACCGCGCGAACACCAGTACGTCTTCCGCGCCAACGAACAGCCCGACCTCGGCCGCCACGGCCTGCGCCTGCTGCTGATCGGCGCGTCCGTACCGAGCCGGCAGATGCGCCTGCTGCGCGAGCAATACGCACCGGGCGCAAGCTCCGGCGAAGAGCCGATCGTGCATTCCGAAGGCGAGGAGTGCGGGCTGGTGACCCGTGGCACGGTTGAGTTGACCGTGGATGGCCAGGTGAGTGTGCTGAATGCCGGGGATGGCTATTACTTCCCGACGACCTTGCCGCACAGGTTTCGCAACATCGGGGCGGATGAAGCGGAGATTATCAGCGCGAACACGCCGGCGAACTTCTGATAACCGCTTTTCGGGCAGGGTTCATCAGGAACCGGCCTTTAAAACCCGCATTTGATGCGGGTTTTTTTATCATTCGAATCGGGTTACAGCCAGGCATCTTGAAGTGCAGCGCTGGTCATTTGCGCTGCTCAAGACGAAACACTGCACCCTTTGCGGGTGATCTCGATCTGTTGGTAGTCGGCGCGTGTTTCTTTCTGCAGGGTGGCCAACAGAGCCAAAGTGGCTTGCGGATCATTGAGCGGTAATGTCTTGAGTACCTCGACATCAACCTCCCACCACTTGCTGTTGATCAGTGCCTCAATCAACTCGGGTGTGTGCCGATACTTGACGACTTTTGCCGGGGTGCCGGCAACAATGGCGTACGGTGGCACGTCATGGGCAACCAGGGCGCGGGTTGCGATGACTGCGCCGGTGCCTATGCTCACGCCTTCCAGGATCATCGCGCTATGGCCGACCCAGACGTCATGCCCAATCGTGATGTCCGCAACCTCCGGGTCGTAAACCAGCGCAGTGTCGGTATATTGAAAGGGATGTGAACTGAGCCAGTCCAACGGATGCGAGCTTTTTTGTTGGCCGATAAAACAGCTGCTACCAATGGAGCAAAACCTGCCAATGGAGGAGACCGCCGAAAGGACGCAGTCACTGCGGATATAGGTATGGGCACCGATTTCGAGCTTTTTTGACTCTATGACCACATGCCCAAGCGTTACGCCTTCTTCAATGGTCAGTGTCGATCTTTTGTGCAGTGACAATACACCGCCCGCCACTTTGCATTTGTGTTGGCGAATCCATCTTTTCCAGTAACCATTTCGCAAATAGCTGATTATTTTTTTCATGAAAAGCGTCTTGGATATCCGTTATGGGGCTTGGCCTGGCCCCATGAGCCAACAATCGAGTCTAAATGAATCGGCCGGGGAGATGGATTGTTTAGGCGTTTTTCAATAATCGTTTTTTTGCATCTCAGTCTGCTGATGGCCGCTGTAGCCAACAGAACGGTGGCCATTGAAAACCCGCAGAAATGCGGGTTTTTTGTGCTTGAAAAATGTCACTGCTTCTTCGGCACCTCAAACCCCCTCTGCTCAATCACCCCAAACACATCCCGTACATCCTGCAGCAGAATCCGCGAAATATTGCTGACGGTATTGATGTCGTTTTCGGCGTAGTCGGGGAGGCTGGTGCAGGCCATGAGGTTGAGGTATTGCAGGACGGCGTTGAGGCGTTCGGCGGCGCAGTTGTGGAGTTCGCGTAGCGGGGCGTCGTTGTCGATGAGGAGGACGGGGTAGCTGGTGGCGATTTGTTTCATGGGGGTGAAGCGGCGGGGTGGGGTGTTCATCATTTTTAAGTTCACTCAAAAAATTAATGAAGCGCCACCTAATTGCTGCGAATCAATTGGGTGGCAGCTGTACGCGGGTTCGCAGACCGAGGAACACATCCCAAAACTCGGCAGACCCGTAGATCTCCCACGCACAACCGCCATAAAGCGTAATGCTGGCGAAGTTTGCCAGAATTGTTGTTTGACGGTGTAAGGGTATGTGTCGGTTGGGCTGCGAAACCCAATCGCCAACGCAAGTCAGCGACGGACGCACATTAGGCATCGACTTCGACGGCTGCAACCGGCCTGTAGGACGCCCAATACCCCCTGTGGCGAGGGAGCTTGCTCCCGTCCGGCGGCTCTGCCGCCGTAAAACCGGGCACTGCGAAGTGTCTGAGGAAATGAGTTGCAAGGTATGAGGGCCGCTTCCCAGCCCGGCGGGAGCAAGCGCCCTCGCCACAAAGGGGCAAGTCCTACAAGTTTTTCGGACGTCAAGATTGAACGTTCGTCGGATGGCGGGTTGCTACCATCGCAATTGCCTGCCGATATCAACACGGCTGCTAAGCTTGGTCGTTGCAGTGCCCGAGCGCCAATCCTGCTCACGCTGCGAGGGTAATCACGGAGTGCGACATCCATTCCTGTCGGCAACCTGCACGGAGGCAGGCGATGGTGATCATGAGCATGGCCGATTCGACGGCGGCGGGGGTTCCCGAGCCGCTCGATCGGGAAGAAATCGAGCGGGTGCTGGCGTTGTTGCTGGTCAGCCCGTTGTTTGCCAAGTCCAGGCGCATGGGCAGCCTGCTGCGCTTTCTGGTCGAGCACGACCTTCAGGCTTGTAAAACGCCACTGACCGAACACGCCATCGGCATCGCGGTGTTTCGTCGTGACCCGGCAGTGTATTGCACCGGCGACGATCCGGTGGTGCGGGTGCAGGTGGGGCGCTTGCGGCGCAAGCTCGCAGCGCATTACGCCGGCAACGGCCAGCAGGACCCGGTGCGCTTCAGTATTCCACCCGGGTGTTATCGTTTGACCTATCAGCGGCTGCGGCCCAAGGGCGTCGGCACGCGCCATCCTGTGGTCCAGATCCAGCCGTTTACCTGCCTCACCCGCGATGGCAATGACTTTGCCCGGGGCTTGTGCGAGGAGTTGAGTTGCCGACTGTTTGAATCGTTCGAGCAGGCGCAGACCGGGACCAATCATGTGTTGATGCGGGTGGCACGCAACAGTGAGCCAGTACCGGACTTCAAGCGTGGCGGGCGTTACAGCTATTGCCTGGAGGGCAGCGTGCGGGTCGAGCCTTCGCGGGTGCGCGCGTCATTGCGCCTGGTGGATGTGGCGCAGGGGCGGATTCGCTGGTCGGCGCAGTTCGATCGTGACCGACCCTATGGCATCGCCACCCAGGAGGACCTCGCGCAGTCGATCTGTCGCTCGCTGACGGGTTACTTCGCCACGACGGGTAAAGAGAAGTGAAAGGGCAACCGTAAGGTTGCCCCGGTATGACGGTTACACGGTTTTCCACTGACCGCCTTCGTAAAGGCGACCTGCGGTGTTATCGAACGTCAGGTCGATTTCGATCGCCTTGGAGCGTGAGGTACTGAACATGGTGCTGGTCTGTACGTTCTGTTCGAACCACACGAGGATGGTTTCCACCGGCGTCAGCACGGTTTCACCGGTGACCACCTGATCCACCGCAACGTAAATGGGCGTGCTGACCTGAGTGCCATCAATGCCGGTAGAGAGCTGGTTGATACCCGGATGGATGGGGGCGTAGTCGTTTACAAAGGTCATGGAAATGTTCGGTCCCCCGGTAACCGCCGAACTCAGCAGACCGTGTTCATCGAGTGTCGATGTTTGCCCCAGGCCGATATTGACGATGTTGGTCGAGACTTTGACCTGCACATTGGCCTTGAACAGGTTGGACGCAAACAGCTGATATTGAGGCGTCCAGCTGAACTCGTTGTTGCTCAGGTAAGCGTCATAGGACTGCCAGACCACGTTGTAGTCGGCGTCACCCACCTTCTTGGCAAAGCACAGCTTGTAGCCGGACTTCTTCAGCTGCGTCAGGTCGCCGGCGGCGATTTCGATGGTGACGGTTTTTTGCGAAGCCGCCAGGGCCGACCTCAGGACCCGGCCGTAATCCGACGCCTTCAGTTGCGTTGCACCCATGATCGACTTGACGGCTTCTTGCACATCATTGTGAAGCTGCTGGCTCTGTTGGCTGACAGCGATTGACTTGCTCATGGTTTCCCTCTTCCTTGGTGGTGTGTTGGGCAAACAATGGCTGCTGACGCTTGGCGCTGCAGTCCATTGACGGTGTCACTCTAGGGTCGAGGGGCAGGGCGGCTAAGTGTCTTGGTGTTACAAGCGGGTATCGGGGTTGTATCAGGGGCCGGGTCAGCGGGGCAGCCGGTCAGCCGCCCCGCTTTGACCTCAGGCGGCCCGGGCATCGGCCCAGACGAAGTTCCAGCTGGTGCGTTTACCTTTGGCGATCTCGATCAGCTTGTTCTCGTACACCGTGTGATTGACCACGCCGGTGTAGGTCAGGGTACGGGCGGCATTGGTCCCGGTGACCTCGCCCGGCGCGCCGCCCGACTCGACCATGGCTTTTTTCATGTCGGCATCCGACGGGGCGCTGCTCTGGTTTTTTTCCACTTTGACGAAACTCATGATTCACCTCTTCCGTGATGGGGGGATCGGTGCTGGCGCGGGCCGACAAGTCGACGAGCCTGTTTCACACCGACGGCCATACTTTATTGGCCCGTTCGGTGGCGCAGAAGTGACAACTGCGGCGCTGAGGTAACAATCGGGAAGCAGCGCCACGCATTGATGTATCTGCGACGTATCAAGCGGGATGAGCGGATCGTTGCGTTCGATGACTCGATGGAACCAACATCGAAAATGGCGTCTAAATTTCAGGGAACATTCCCGCTACGAAGGAACGACTCATGAACAAGTCTCGATCGTTGATTGCAGCAATCACCTGCCTGGCTCTGGTCAGCGGCTCAGTGACTGCGCTGGCTGATCCAGGAAACGGCCAGGGCAACAACAAGGCCAGCCATGGCAATCAGGGCAACCAGGGCAACAAGAACAAGAATTCTGGCGGCGGGGACTGGAGTCATGGTCCCAGCATCAATCGCAGCAGCGTGCTCGAAATCATTGGCGCAAGCACAGGCTACTGGAGCCCCGGGCCTGCCTTGCCACCGGGTATTCAAAAGAACCTTGCCCGAGGCAAGCCGCTTCCACCGGGCATTGCCAAAAAGCTGGATGGTCGACTGGTCGGCAGGTTGCCTCACTATGACGGTTACGAGTGGCAGCAAGTCGGCACGGATCTGATCCTGGTCGCGTTGGCCACCGGGCTTGTTTATGAAATTCTCAATGGTGTGTTCGATTGATGTGTGAGTGGACTTCCAGCCGCCTGTCGTCGGGCTGGAACTGTTTGAGGGATATCGCGTCATACGTCACGCGATATCAACCACCTACGGAAGCAATCATGCTTTTCAAAAACAAGAGTCTCGTTGCTGTAATGTCATGCGCCATGATGCTTGCAGCCGCCCCTTTGCTGCCTGATGGCCTGTCGATCATGGGTTCCGCCTACGCGAAGGACGGCGGTGGCGGCGGCGGTGGAAACGGTGGTGGCGGCGGTGGAAACGGCGGTGGTAATGGCGGCGGAAACGGTGGAGGCCACGGCGGCGGAAACGGCGCAGGCCACGGCGGCGGCATGGGTGGCGGACACGCCGGCACAGGCCACTCCGGCAGTAACGACCGCGGCAACGGGCTGGACAGCGACCATGCCGGCAAATCCGTGCGCGACCATGGCCTGAGCGGGAACCACTACGGTAGTGAGCGCAACGATGACAACGGTCATGGCACCACGACCTCAGGCATCGCCAACTCCAAGGACACTCGCGGCCTCTCCAAGGCCAGGGCTATTTCGGCCTCGACGCCGGGTGAACACAACACCAAAGGCTTGAGTAAAGCCGGGCTGTCGACCTCGAAAAAAACCCATTGAGTTCACAGCAGTAGCGAGCAGTTTCAGAAAAGCCGAAAACCCGCTGAAAAGCGGGTTTTTTGCGTCTGGCATTTGATCGCCGGACATTGCGCAGCACGTTTCCCATCCGGCCTGTCATGGGTTTTCGGCACTGAAGCTGGCCGCACACCGGGCCATGCACGGACAGAAAACGAGCCACCCGGACACATCGCGCAGTGATTTGCGTTTGCAGGCGATTTGTCATGTTCAGCGTCAATGCAATGTAGATATTGGTCAGCCCAACGTGACTCCAATGAGGCTGCACTGTGTTCCAACGACTTGTGTGTTCGCTGTCTGTTTTGAGCCTGTCCATCGCTGCCGCCCAGGCGGCCGAGACTGTTCCCCTCAACACGCCACGCCTGAAGAGCATCGACAATTTCCGCGATGTCGCCGGTCTCACCACGGCATACACCACAGCCAACGACGGCACGATGCGTGGCGGGGTGTTTTACCGCTCCAACGCGTTGACGCCTTCGGCGGCGGATCTGGCGACCCTCAACGGCCTGGGTATCAAGGCGGTCTATGACCTGCGCACGCCCACCGAGATCGCCGCCACGCCCGACACAATGCTCACGGGCGCGACCTACACCAACATCGACATCATCGGCGGCTCCACGTCTGGCGCGAACGTCACCAACGTCGCGTTCCACAGCGCCGCCGAAGCCACCGCGATGATGCAAGACACCAACCGTGATTTCGTCAGGAACGCGGGGATGCGCAGCGAGTTCAACCAGCTGTTCAATGAACTGGCCGCAGTCGACGGTGCCGCGCTGTTCCATTGCACCGCCGGCAAGGACCGCACGGGCTGGACTGCCGCTGTGCTGCAAAGCATCGCCGGGGTCGACGATGCCACCATCATGAGCAACTACCTGGCGACCAACGACTACACCGCCGAGCGCATCAGGGCGACCCTGGCGGCGTTACCACCAAGCCTGGCGACCATCTATGGGCCGCTGATCGGTGTGGAGGCCAACTACCTGCAAGCCGGCCTGGACCAGGTGACCGCGCAGTACGGCACCATGGACAACTACCTCAAGCAAGGCCTGGGCCTGTCCCAGGAAACCCTCTACGTGCTGCGCGGCAAGATGGTGTTCTACAACAGCCTGCCTGGCGCGGCGGACCTGGCCGGCAACGCTGCGGCCGGCGCGCAGTTGTTGCAACAACTGCAGAACAGCAACCTGTCGGGCACCTACAGCGCCTACAACTACTACCTGCAATCGGCCATCGATGCGCACAGCCTCGGGGGCGTCGAGTCCACCGTTGGCGGCCAGGTGCATGCCGACGCTGCCAGCTACCTGCTGCGCCAGGGCGCGATGATCGACCAGGCCGCTGCGCCCTTCACCCGCGGCACCGACCTCAAGACCGGGCAATATCGTCTGTGGAGCACCGCCCTGGCGGGGTATCTGGGCACCGACGGCTCGTCTCAGGCCTCCAGCAGCAACGAGCATAGCCAGGGCATGATGATTGGCCTGACCCAACGTTTTTCCGAACAGCTCAGCGCCCATGCCGGCTTCGGCTACAGCCGCGGCAATGTCGGTGGCGCAGGTGGCGAGGCCGATACCGACCTGACCTTCTTCAGCGTGGGTGCCCGCTTTGCACCGAACGGTCTGGAACGCGGCCTGTTTGTGGATGCCGATGCCAGCGCCGGTTATCTCGATTACGAAAGCAAGCGAGAGCTCGGCGGCGGCCTGGGCACGGCCAAGGGCGACAGCCATGGCAACCTCACCGGCGCGACCCTGGCCGTGGGCTACCGGGTTCCGGTGAACGGCGTGACCCTCGAGCCAAGCCTCGGTGTGCGGATCAGCCACGTCAATCTGTCGGGCTTCCAGGAAAAAGGCAGTGAGCTGGCGCTGGACGTCGATGGCATCCACGAGACCCGCAAGAGCGCGGTGGCCAACCTCAACGCATCCTTTGCACCGGTCAGCCTGGGCGCCTGGCAACTGGTGCCGGGGGTGCAAGTGGGCTACGAGCACGTGCTGGGCGACCCTGAAGTCGACAGCGAAGGGCACCTGCTGGGCCTGGACATCGAGCAACAGGCCGCCTTCGACAACCGTGACCAGTTCACCGGTGGCGTCAACGTCATGGCCAACCTTGGACCGTGGAGCGTGGGGGCAGAAATCGGCGCCAGCGGTGGCGGCGACAGCCACGGCTTCAATGGCGGGCTGAAGGCCAGCTATCTGTTCTGACGATCAGTCAAGGCAATCTGTGGGAGCGGGCTTGCGATAGTGATCTGACAGGCACATTGATATTGATTCTTGCGGCCCCTTCGCGAGCAAGCCCGCTCCCACAGTGGTTTTGTGTCGTACGTGCCTTTTGGGTTCAACGCCCGCCAATGGTGGGAGCGGGCTTGCTCGCGAAGGCGGACTGACAGTCGATGAAGAGGGTGGCGGATAAACCGCTTTCGCGAGCAAGTCGCACCGCCGCTCCCACAAACCCTCAATGGGTCGCCATCGGCCGAGTTCGCACACCCTTCATCACATCTGCAGGACTGATGCCGTAGGCACTCTGGAAATACTGGCAAAACCGCCCGACGTTGCTGAAGCCGTATTGCAGAGCTACGTCTGTTACCGACGGCGCCGCCCCCTGGGACAGCGCGGCAAAGGCGCGCTCCAGGCGTACCTGGCGCTGATAGGCAACGATCGAAGTACCCATGGAACGCTGAAAACCTTCCTGCAAGGCGCGCAGGCTGACATGGGTCAATTGCGCCAACTCCGTGCCGCTGGCCAGGTGGTCGGGGTGCGCCTGGATGTACTCGACGGCCAGCTTCACATGCCGCGGCGCTATCAGTGGAGAAGGGCGCCGGAGGGCGTCGGTGAAGTTGTGCGGCCAGGTTTCCAGCACCGCATCGACCAGCATTTCGCGAAGGCGCGAAGGCATCAGTGAACCGCTGTTGATCAGCAGGTCGAACTCGCTGCCCGTGGCCAGTTCGATCAATGCCCGGATGCCCTGCAAGGCCGATGCCTTCAGATCCACCACCGGTTCGAAATGCACCTTTTGCAGGATGGGTTTGCACAGCAGTGTCGACAGGCGCTCGGTGATCAGCCGGCGGCTGATCGAAATCCCGTGCTGTGCGTGGTTATCGACAAAGCGCGCCGAGCGGACCTCGGCCTTGTCGATCGCCAGGCCGATCTGCGCGAAACCTACCGACTGGGTGACGTGGTTGAAGATGATCTTTCCGGCGGTAGGAATGACGAAGGTGATTTCATCCAGAGGCGCGGGAAAGTCCACCGTGAAGTCGCCGCGATAGTGCATGCGCCGAAAACTGACACCTTCGTGCCGGCCGTAGACCCCGCCGATGATGATGTTTTTCGGCGGTGGCGGGGAGTCGGCATACAGGTTGCCGAACAGGTTCGAGAACAACGCGCCAAAGTCGTCGCAGCTCATGTCGTTGGACCTGATGATGATTTGCTTGCGCGTGCTTGCGTACACCTGAAGTGTCACCTTGAGCGGAGGGGCAAAGCCCTGGTACCGGGAACTGGCGATCGGAGATCGAGCGGATGCGGTTCGGGAAAGCGTCAGGACGTTATCAGTGAGTAATGACAGGTTTGTTACTGGTTGTTGCTGCTAGCCCCGTTTCCGTTCGCCCGACGCCACCGCCCGCACCGGACAACCGGTGGCACGAGCGGTACCGGGGCGTGGGCTGGTCGGCACTGGCCAGGGCTATTTCACCGGCTCTGTCGCCTTGATATCCCCGCAAAAGATATCGACGTTGCCATCGGTCGCAGCCGTTCGCACGACCACCGAATACTTGCCGTCAAGCAAGGTTTGCAACGGCACGGGCGCGGTCCTGGTAAAGGACCAGCCGCGTATGGGTTGGCGTTCGGTGTTGACGGTGTCGTTCATCGCGTAGGCGACTGATCCGGGTTGCTCGCAGGTGCCGTTATTGATGAACGAGTAAAGACGCAGGGGCAGGGTACCCCCGGTTGGAACACCGCTGATGAAGAAACTGAGCCCGGTTTTCTTGTCCCAGTCGGTCAAGGTGACGGTACCGATCTGACCGGCGTTTTGCCGGGTGGCGACCAGGTTGAGGTTCACGCCGTGGTGCGAGGAAGTGGCGCAGCCGAAAAGGCTTGCCGCGACCATGAGTGCTGCCAGAGAGGTCTTGAGCTTCATTGCCAAACTCCTGAATTGAAGAACTGCAATGGGGGGAATTAGCGGGTATAGCTCATTTATCGCCTTCATGGCGTCGTCCATATAAGGCTTTCCATTTTTGCGCGCAGATGCTGGTGCTTCTGTCTGCTTCTCCAGCCATGTGGCGGCGTGGCCGTGCAAACCGGCTACATTTGTAGTCGAGCCTGCGCGGATTGCCTGCTGCCACGCGCGCTTCGATGCCGATGAAGGTTTGCAGTGGTTACGCGTGCAGTTAAAGGATTGTGCGGTCAGTTGAGCCCACTCATCATCCGCACGGACGATTTGCGACTGGAGTGACTGATGAATCAACTAGGCAGCGATCCGCAAGCGCGGAACCCTGGCACTTCACAGCGGGGTACCTTGCGCAGCCTGTTGATCCCGGAGTGGCTAGACAGTTATCGGCCGGACTGGCTACGGGGCGATGTGGTCGCCGGGCTGACGGCAGCGGCCGTGGTCATTCCCAAGGCGCTGGCGTACGCCACGATTGCCGGCCTGCCGGTGCAGGTCGGGCTGTACACGGTGCTGGTGCCGATGGTGATCTATGCCGTGCTCGGCACGTCGCGTCCGCTCAGTGTCAGCACCACGACCACCCTGGCCATTCTCGCTGGCTCCGCACTGGGCCAGATCAGCCCCGATGGCGATGCGGCGACCCTGCTCGCCGGCTCCGCCACGCTGGCCTTGATGGTGGGTGCGATCCTGATCGTCGCGGGGATGCTGCGCCTGGGTTTCGTCGCCAATTTCATTTCCGAACCGGTGCTGGTGGGTTTCAAGGCCGGCATTGGCGTGGTCATCGTGCTCGACCAGCTACCCAAGCTGCTGGGCACCCACATCGACAAAGGTGGCTTCCTGCACAACCTGGTGGCCACGGTTCAGAGCATCCCTCATGCCTCGCTGCCGACCGCGGCGGTCGGGGTGTTCATGATACTGCTGCTGGTCGGCATGAAGCGCTTTACACCGCGACTGCCCGCTCCCTTGATTGCGGTGGCGCTGGGCATCCTCGGCATGAGCCTGCTTGGCCTGGAGAGTTTTGGTGTGTCCGCCGTCGGCGTGGTGCCGATCGGGTTGCCGGCGCCGACCTTGCCGGTAGCGTCGCTGGTCGAAACCCTGTGGCCTTCGGCGATGGGTATCGCGCTGATGAGTTTCACCGAAACCATCGCCGCGGGACGCGCGTTCGCCCGCAGTGACGAGCCTGCACCACAACCGAACCGGGAGCTGCTGGCCACTGGCGTTGCCAACATAGGCGGTGCGTTTCTCGGGGCCATGGTCGCGGGTGGCGGGACCACTCAAACGGCGGTCAACCGCCTGGCCGGTGCCCGCTCGCAACTGGCCGCACTGATTACCGCAGCACTGGCATTGGGCACTTGCCTGCTGCTGGCACCGCTCATTGGGCTGATGCCCAATGCCACGCTCGCCGCCGTGGTGATCGTGTATTCGGTGGGCTTGATCGAGCCGGCGGAGTTTCGCGAAATCCTGTCGGTTCGCCGTACCGAGTTCGCCTGGGCCGTGGTGGCCATGATTGGCGTGATGCTGCTGGGCACGCTGCAAGGGATCGTCGTGGCGATCATCGTCTCGTTGCTGGCCCTGGCCTATCAGCTCTCGGACCCGCCCGTGCATGTTCTGGCACGCAAGCCCGGCACCAACGTCTATCGCCCGCAGGCCACCGGCAACGCAGATGACGAACAGTTTGACGGGCTGCTGTTGCTCAGGCCCGAGGGGCGGGTGTTCTTCGCCAATGCCGAGCGCATCGCCGAGAAAATCCGGCCGCTGATCGATGCGGCGACACCCAGGGTCGTGGTCCTGGACCTGCGCAGCGTGTTCGACCTGGAATATACGGCCCTGAAAATGCTCACCAGCGCCGAGCTGCGCATGAGCGAGAAAGGCATTTCACTGTGGCTGGTAGGTATGAGCCCCAGTGTATGGGACATGGTCATCAAGGCACCCCTGGGCCATACGTTGGGCGAGGCCCGCATGTTCCTGAACCTGGAACTGGCGGTTGAACATTACCAGCGCAATCGGCGTTGAATGAGTGCGGCCGGGTGCATCCCGGACGCTGTGTGACGCATTGAAGGAGATTACGGGCATGGCAAAGAAGAAGGCGGCAACGAAGAGCAAGCCGATTGAAAGCGGCAAGCTCAAGAACAAGGTGTATCTCGAGGAGCTGGCGCGGCTGCATGTCGAGATGGTCAAGCTGCAGGAGTGGGTACAGCACTCGGGCGCCAAGGTCTGCATCGTCTTCGAGGGCCGTGATGGCGCCGGCAAGGGCGGGACCATCAAGGCACTGACCGAACGTGTCAGCCCGCGGGTGTTCCGGGTGATCGCGTTGCCGGCACCGACCGATCGGGAAAAAAGCCAGATGTATGTGCAACGCTATCTGCCGCACATGCCGGCGGCCGGTGAAGTGGTGATCTTCGATCGCAGCTGGTACAACCGCGCCGGTGTCGAGCGGGTCATGGGGTTTTGCACCGAAGAGCAGGTGCGCTCATTTCTCACCGTGGCGCCGCGCGTCGAGCATGCACTGGTCGAGTCGGGAATCATCCTGATCAAATACTGGCTTGAAGTGAGCCCGGAGGAGCAGACCCGACGTCTCAAGGCGCGCATCACCGACGGGCGCAAGATCTGGAAGCTGTCACCGATGGACCTCAAGTCCTATAACCGCTGGTACGACTACTCACGTGCCCGGGACGACATGTTCGAGGCCACCGACACCGAGTTCGCCCCGTGGCGGGTCGCCAACTCCAATGACAAGCGGCGGGCGCGACTGAACATCATCAGTGATGTGCTCAGCAGCATTCCTTATGAGGAAGTACCGCGGGCGAAAGTGAAACTGCCCAAGCGCCAAAGTCCCGGTAACTATCGGGATCCGAACTATCCGTTCAAGTACATCGCGGAAAAATTCTGATCGATGCATTGGGCAGGAGCCGGCGCGCGCCAGCTCCTGCCGCATGCCATCAAGCCTTGATCACATACCCATACGCCCGGGTACGACCGCCTTCCTGCTTCAGGTACACCCCTTGCAACTCCGGCGTGAAGCCGGGCAAGCGGTTGATGCCTTCCTCCAGCGCCAGGAAGTACTTCAACACCGCGCCCCCCCAGATTTCACCCGGCACCACGCAGAGCACCCCCGGTGGATAGGGCAGCGCACCTTCAGCGGCAATACGCCCGTCGGCATCGGCCAGCGCCACCAGTTCGACGTTGCCGCGGATGTACTCGATTTGCGCTTGCTGCGGGTTCATGGCTTTTTTCGGGAAGTGTTCCTTGCGGAACATGTCCTTCTGCAGTTGCTGCACGTTGTGGTGGCGGTACAGGTCGTGCATTTCCTGGCAGAGCTGGCGAATGGTGTAGTTGCGATAGCGCTCCTGATGCTGTGCGTAAATGGCCGGCAGTACCCGGCTCATGGGGGCGTCGTCGCTGATGAAGCGTTCGAAGCGGGCGATCTGGGCGGCCAGGTGGGTCATCTTCGCCCAGTCTTCGGCCGGGGTGAGCAGGAACAGGATCGAGTTGAGGTCGCATTTTTCCGGGACGATGCCGTTCTCGCGCAGGAAGTTGGCCAGGATGCCGGCGTGAATGCCGAAGTCGGTGTAGCTGCCGTCCACCGGGTCGATGCCCGGCGTGGTGAACAGCAACTTGCACGGGTCGATGAAGTACTGCTTCTCGGCGTAGCCGGCAAAGGCGTGCCAGCGGTCCTTGGGATGGAACTCGAAGAAGCGGATGTCGTTGGCGATGTCTTCCGTTGGGTAGTCTTCCCAGGCGCGCCCTTCAATGGTGTCCGGCACGAACGGGCGGACCATGGTGCAGGCTTCGAGGATCAGCTTGCGCGCTTCGATGCCGAACTTCACGCAGTCTTCCCACAGGCGCAGGCCACTGCGGCCGGAGTGGATGCGGGCATTCACATCCAGTGAGGCGAACAGCGGGTAGAAGGGGCTGGTGGAGGCCTGGGCCATGAAGGCGTTGTTGAGCCGGTGGTGGTTGCAATAGCGGGCCTGGCCCTTGATGTGCCGGTCTTTCTTGTGCACCTGGGAGGCCTGGGAAAAACCGGCCTGCTGTTTGTGCACCGATTGGGTGACGAAGATGCCCGGGTCGTTTTCGTTCAGGTCGAGCAACAGCGGCGAGCAGTCTTTCATCATCGGGATGAACTGCTCGTAGCCGACCCACGCCGAGTCGAACAGGATGTAGTCACACAGCTTGCCGATGCGGTCGACCACTTGCCGGGCGTTGTACACGGTGCCGTCGTAGGTGCCCAACTGAATGATCGCCAGGCGGAACGGCCGAGGCAGCTGGGCTTTGTCCGGGGCGACTTCGGCAATCAGCTCGCGCAGGTAGCCTTCGTCGAAACAGTGGGCGTCGATGCCGCCGATGAAGCCGTAGGGGTTGCGCGCGGTTTCCAGATACACAGGCGTAGCCCCGGCCTGTAGCAGCGCGCCCTGGTGGTTGGACTTGTGGTTGTTGCGGTCGAACAGCACCAGGTCGCCCGGGGTCAGCAGGGCGTTGGTCACCACTTTGTTCGACGCCGAGGTGCCGTTGAGCACGAAGTAGGTCTTGTCGGCGTTGAACACTTGCGCGGCGTGTTTCTGCGCCAGCAGCGCCGGGCCTTCGTGGATCAGCAGGTCGCCGAGCTTGACGTCGGCGTTGCACATGTCGGCGCGAAACAGCGTCTCGCCGAAGAAGTCGAAAAACTGCCGGCCGGCCGGGTGCTTGCGAAAGAACTGGCCGCCCTGGTGACCGGGGCAGGCAAAGGTCGCGTTGGCCGCTTCGGTGTACTTCTTCAGGGAGTCGAAGAAGGGTGGCAGGAGGCTGTCTTCATAGGCTCGGGCCGCTGTTTCCAGTTGGTTGCCATGGTACTCGGCGTTGGCGCGGGTGAGATCGAAAATGCCGTTGACCTGCAGCAGCACGTCCGTCAGGTGCTTATAGACTTCCCGGGGACGGTTGGCTGAATCCGGCGAGGCCACCAGGAATATCGGAATGTCGAAACCGGTGCGCTGAATGGCACCCAGGGCGCCGGCCATGACGTCATTGACAGACACCACCGCCACGGCGACGTTGGTGAAATCGGTCTGGCTGAGCGCTACCACTTCCCGAGCGTTCTTGAAGCTTGCGGCGGCGCCATCGCTGGCGGCTATTTTCAGGGGTTTCATCGTGGCGTCTCCAGGCGGGCACTCAATTGTCCGCAACATTTTAAGAGATTAATTTCCGGGGGCGCCTTCCAGTACCCCGGCATCGGAAATCGTGTCACCACTGGTTATAGAGCATTTTCCTGATCTGTCAGGCTTTTACCGCGACCTTGCACATCTTGACGCCTCGCGACCTGTCGGTCAGGCGTGTACCAGCGCAATGGTGAACGAGACCACGATCATGCAGGCAAAGGCAAAATTGATATTCATGAGGTTTCCATCCAGGACATGAGCGACGGCGCCATCTTGAACAGCTCACGGGAAAATAAAAAATTCGCTGTAATGATTTGAAAGATCGAAAAAAATGATACCGGGACGGTTCGTTGTTTTTGCCGGGGGTTGCGGATACTCTCGTGCAACACGCAGTTACACGCATAAACGGGCAAAAACATGCAAGACAATCATTTCGCTGCCGAAATGCCTTCAGTGCGCCGGCAAAAAATCCTGTTGATCCTCGAACGCGACGGCAAGGTCATGGCCTCGGAACTGAGCCAGCATTTCGCGGTGTCCGAAGACACCATCCGCCGCGATCTGGCGGAACTGGCCAGCGCCGGCCTGGTGCAGCGGGTGCACGGTGGGGCGTTGCCACGGCCCAAAGACACGGGCAAGGACTATTTCACCCGGATCAGCGAAACCGATGAGGTGAAGACCCATCTGGCGCAACTGGCTGCGCGACGGGTGCGGGACGGTCAGATCGTGGTGTTCGACTCGGGCACCACCACCTTACAGATCGCGCGTTCGCTGCCGACGGACATCGCCATCACCGCGATCACGGCGTCGCCGATGACGGCCATTACCCTGTCCGAATACAAAGGCATCAAGGTGATCCTGGCCGGCGGCCAGCTCAACCCGGCGACGATGTCGGCCAGCGGCCACGAAACCCTGCGGCTGCTGGCGGGCATCAAGGCCGATCTGCTGTTTACCGGGGTCTGCGCGATTCATCCGCAGGTGGGCTTGAGCTCACTGCACTTTGATGAAGTGCCGGTGAAGCAGGCGATGCTCGATTGTGCGTCCCATGTGATTGCCGTCACCACCGCCGATAAGCTGGGCGCGGTGGAGCCCTTTGTCGTCGCGCCTTGCAATCGTGTGCACACGTTGATCACCGAACGGCATGTGGCGTCTGGCAATGTCGAGGATTATCGGGTGTTGGGGGTTGAGGTGGTGCAGGCTTGAGCTTTTTTTGCTGGTAGATGTGTTGAATGTGCTGGCCCCTTCGCGGGCAAGCCCGCTCCCACAGGGGTTATTTGTCAGCCTCAAAATTTGTGGTCGACATAAGT
>NZ_JBYSYZ010000036.1:0-66515 GCF_058783925.1 Pseudomonas sp. FW305-70 | reverse complement strand
CAGCGTGCGAAAAAGGCGTTTTCACGAGTAAATGATCAGGCAGTTTGGGTAGACCGACTTTTTCAACAGAATCGGCCAGGAGCAGTCATTCAAACTGCCCAATTAAAGACTCATACACAAAAGAGTCAGGTCGAGAAACAACTCGAACATGCGGCGTGCTTGAAAGGCCCTGCGCAAGGGCTAATTCAACTCAGACTGAACGCTGAGCAATAGTCAGTAATATCCCGAAGCTCACGAGTAGGCCGCCAAAAACCCGGTCAATCCATTGTCGTGCAGCCACCAGTTTCTCGCGCACCATTCCCGCTGAGAAGCAAAGCGCGACGAGGCTGAACCACATTGCGTGCGCCCCAGCGATAAACAGCCCATATGCAATTTGCATTGTCAGGGCGGTGTCCGGTTGTATTACCCCCATGAACAGACTGACGATGAAGATCGATGTTTTCGGATTCAACGCGTTCGTGAGAAATCCCGTCCGCAGAGCTGCCAGGTCGGACATGGCGGGTGGCGGTGCGTCTAGCTGTTCGATAGCCGGCTTGGAACGAAGCATTTGGATGCCTAGATAGACGAGATACGCAGCTCCAGCCAGCTTCAGCGCATTGAACAACCAAGGCGTTTGTTGAAGCACTAACCCTAGTCCGAGCAGCGTATAGCAGACGTGGACAAGCACCCCCATACCAATTCCTACAGCTGTGAGGACGCCCGCCCGTCGAGACAGCAGCAATCCGTTGCGAGAAACCATGGCGAAATCTGGCCCAGGACTGATGCATGCGAGTATTGTAATGGTGATTACTGCTATCCATTCGCTCATGCGACACCCTTCAATTATTGGTAGTAGAAAGCGATTTTTACAGATCCTGCTCTTTGGTAATAACGATGGTTTCTGATGAATATAGTGACTTCAAATCACTAATCACCGAGGCTCGCCTGCCTTCTCTGCTCGCGTTGCGTTGCTTCGAATCCGCCGGACGGTTCGAAAACTTCGCACGCGCGGCTGACGAACTGCACCTGACACCAGGAGCCATAAGTCGAGCAGTGCGCTTGCTTGAAGAGGATCTGGGCGTTGACCTGTTCGAGCGGCGTAACCGAAGGGTTTTTTTAACTGACGCCGGCAAACGCCTGGCGAAAGCAGTTAGTGAAGGGCTTGGATTGATGAACCAGGCAGTTCGCGAGATACGCACCGACGCCCGTCGTACCCGCCAGCTTGTCCTGTCCTGCGAGCCAACGCTTTTAATGCGATGGTTGATTCCTCGCTGGAACGACTTCCAAACACAACATCGGGGGCTAGACATTCATTTAGTGGCCGGCGGCGGCATCTTTTCATTCGACCATGGCATCGACTTGGCCATTCGGCGGGACGATTTTCCTCGCCCCTCCGACTATCATGCTGAGACCCTATTCCCTGAGAAGATCGGCCCTGTATGCCGGCCGGAAAAGGTAGATCAATGGTTTGGCAAAAGCAGGAAATGCCTGCATTCCTCGGCCCCGCTGCTTCAGACTAATAGCCGACCTACAGCTTGGCAGGAGTGGGCTACTGCAAAAGGACTGCTCGCTCCTGCCATGGAGATGCAATCTTTTGAGCACTTTTATTTCAGCATCCAGGCGGCTGTCGCGGGCCTGGGGGTGGCCATTGGCCCATGGCACTTAGTGCATGACGATATCCAGAGCGGCGTTTTAGCCGCGCCATTAGGATTTATTGAAGACGGCTCACGCTATTGCCTGTTATCTCCCAACCCCCCTCAGCCAGGCAGCTTGGAAATGGATTTACTTAATTGGTTGCAGACAGTGGGCTGAGTCTTGTCGAGGCGCAGCGCTTGTCAGCACTGGCGCCTCATCGCCAAATGGCTCGCCCCCTTCGGTGGAAGGCTATTGAAATTCCCCGTTATCGCGCGCTCTTGGATCCATCAGGTACTCCCGTGAGAAGTTGTTCACACGCTCGTATCGCTGCGTCATGGTGCGGCAACAAAGCTTGTTCCGGAAGATTCGCGACTGTGTTCATCCATGGGTCCTCGACTGCGGTTCGCCGCCCTGCAAGTGTTTCAACCACGGCAAGACCGCAGAATGGTCCCATCAGCGGATCGTAGCCCCCCTCATGCACAGCGACGACCCGCGATTTGCACACTTCTTCAGCCAGATTCATCACCTGAGTCGTCAGCTCGCGATATGCCCCGGAGTACAAGAGTTGGCGTCCAAAGGGGTCCATCGCAGCGGAGTCAAATCCGCTCGCAATCACGATGAGATCCGGTTGAAAACGGCGGACCGCAGGCATTACGATACGCTCGAACGCGCCCAGGTAGGCCCCTCGGCCCGACCCTGCGGGTAGTGGAATATTCAGGTTAGCACCTAGTCCGGGACCCGTTCCGATGTCTTGTACCTTTCCGCGTCCGATGGGGTAAAGGTCGTCCTGGTGAAGAGAGATCGTCAGCACCGACGGATCGTCATAAAAAAGGGTCTCGGTCCCGTTACCATGATGAACATCCCAGTCGATGACCGCGACTCGTTTCACCGCTCCTGTTTGCTGCAGATGGCGGATTCCGACCGCGGTGTTGTGGAATATGCAATAGCCCATACCCTGATTGGCAATCGCATGATGTCCTGGCGGTCGAATGAGCGCGTAGGCGTTCGTCACAGTACCCGATACAACTGCATTGAACGCCGAGATGACAGCGCCTGCTGCAAGTCTGGCAATGTCTGCCGATCCTGGTCCGACGGGCGTTTCACCGTCGCCTGCATCGCTCCAGACAGGACCGGTCGGGTTCAGGATTCGATCGACATACTCCGGAGTGTGTACCCGCAACAGATCGGCTTCAGAGGCCGGAGTGAAGGGTAACGGAACAAGGTATTGATCGAGGCCGCTTCGCTTGACGAGGCTTGCAAAGCGTCGCTTGGTATCGCCCTTCTCAGGATGGTCGATGGGTTCCTGCCACGGTAGGCTCCAAGCCCGCGTGTCATGAGTCATAAATCTTTCGTCCCAAATCCAGCCGGTTGTCGTCATGGTTCTAACTCTACTTTTTCGTGTCGATAGGGATAAGTTCTTTGCCCGAAACATCGGGCTGCCTTCATAGCTCGCCAGCTATTCCTTCTTTTTCCACCAGGCTTCGCTCGTAGCTCAAATCAAGAGTCCGAGATGTGAGCAAATAGAGGAGGCTTGCGACTACAAGACCTACAAACATCGAGATGTCGATATCACCCATCCGGTGAGCTATCCATCCAGTGAAAGGCTCGGTGACAAAAAACGGCACCATCGTCACCAGTGCTCCGATATAGGCGACGTTTCCTTGCCATCCCCATCGGCCGTAAATACCGGCCGGATTGAAGAGTTCGCGGATCGAATAACACCCCTTGCGAACGATATAAAAGTCCACCAGGTTTATTGCAGTCCATGGTGTGAACAGATAGGCCAGAAATACCAATACGTTGCCGTAGAAAACATTGAATTGTTCCTCCCCGACCATTGCCGCGACAACGCCTACGGACAGGGTCATCGCGACGATTGTGATGCCCCTCAAAAACAACGATGGCCGGACCCGACGGAAACAGTCAACGATCGAGATCAGGGTCAAGCTGCCTCCGTAAGCGTTGAGCGCCATCACCACCAGAAGACCGATGAACAACAATGCGACGGCTATTCGACCACCTCCTGCCATCAGGGCGTCGCCACCTTGCGCGATCGCCATGATGACGGAGACGCCGGGGGTCGCTGCCGCGAGCAAGGAGCCAAGGCCGATCACCCATAGCGCCGATATCGCTGAAGGCAGATAGGTCCACAGGAACGACGATCGAGTGGAAACGGTGGGTGGGAGGTAGCGGGAGTAGTCCGATACGTATGGCGCCCAACCAAGCTGGAAACCTGCGACGATTACGAAGGTGGTCGCGAACGAATGCCATTGAATGGGCCCCGGAGTGAAAGCCCCCGAAGGAATCCCGCCCCGCGCCACTGCAGCAAAGGTGAGTATCACGACCGTCAAGGCCAGCGGTGCGACCAGGAATCGGTTAACCCGATGGATCCACCGGTAGCCATACAGCGCCAAGGTACCGGCGATCAATACTGCGATTGGGAACCCCCAGGAAGTTGGAATCCCGAGGAGGAAATGCAGACTCGATCCTGCAAGTATCGCGTCGGCGACGTTGTAGTTGAAGTAGTTCACAAAGGCGAAGACCCACACCGTAATTGCGGCCCCTAAAAATCCGAACTGTGCTCTGGACTGAACTAACTGCGGTAGACCCAGGTGAGGCCCCTGCGAAGAATGCAGAGCCATGAAAAGGGTTCCGAACAGTGAACCGAACACGGTGGCAACCAGAGTCCAGAACAGTGAACCGCCAAGCGCCAGTGTGGTAACGCCGGTAGCCATTGCGGTCAGGTTGATGTTGGCAACTAACCAGACCGCACCGAGATGTCGCACCGTGCCATGGCGCTCCGACACCGGTACGAAATCTACAGAGCGCCGTTCCGCACCATCGAGTCGGCCCTGCTGAATGACAGGCGTCACCGTGGCTGTTTTCCCGTTTGATGTCGTTCCCATTTTCTTGTTTTCCTAATTGAGATTGATCGGGGCTGAATCACTGAGGCTTCATTCATCAAGCTTTCTGGGGCACCCTCCAATTGCTGGTCAATCGCAGTAACTTTTATTACCTGTACAGCTGAAAGCAGAACGAAAGCTCGATTATGCGAAGCTTCGTTGCCCGGTAACGCTGTGACTCAACCCGCCACCATCGGCAGCTGTTGTCCCTTGGCATTTTCCAATAACGCGGCCGCTAGCCGATTTCGCTCGCTGGAATAGTCTCGGGTGATATTGGGGCCGCGTTGCCGGGTGGCCCATTGCGGATCTGCCAGTAACTCGGCGCCCTGCGCCTCCGGCAGGTGACGGCCACGAATCAAATCGGACAGCCGTTCGGCCAGCATCAGTGTTGGTGCCTGCAAGTCGCCAGCTGTGGCGGCGGGCATCAGCGAGGCATCTACCACCCGCAGCGCCTCCACGCCGCGCACCCGACCGTCGGGGAATGTCACCGCAGCTTCGTCGCTGCCCATACGACAAGTGCCGCAGGGATGGTAGGCGCTTTCCAACTTCTGCTTGAGAAAGGCATCTATGGCCGCATCGTCCTGCACTGCCGCGCCCGGGGCCAGTTCTCGGCCCCGATAAGGGGCGAAGGCCGGCTGGGCAAAGATCTCCCGCGTTAGGCGCACGCAGGCCCTGAACTCCGTCCAATCATCGCTATGGGTCATGTAGTTGAAGCGTACTCGCGGCAAACTTTCCGGACGGGCGTCACGCAGCCTGACCCAACCGCGGCTCTTCGAACGCTTTGTGCCGACATGCACCTGGAAGCCATGCCCGGCGGCGAGTGTCTGCCCGTCATAGGAGATGGCCAGCGGCAGGAAGTGAAACTGGATGTCGGGATAAACGATGCCCGCCCGGCTGCGAATATGACCGCCGCTCTCGAAGTGGTTGGTCGCACCAGGCCCGCGCCGGGTAGCGAGCCACTCGATACCGATCTTGGCCTTGCCCAGAAGGCTCTGGGTGGGAAACAGGCTAACCGGCTGGGTGCACTCCATCTGGAGGTAGAGCTCCATATGATCCATCAGGTTTTCGCCCACTTCGGGTGAGTCATGGATCACCGCAATACCCTGCTGCGCGAGCTCCCTCGCAGGTCCCACGCCCGAGCGCTTGAGGATCACCGGAGACATGATGGCCCCAGCTGACAGGATGACTTCCCGCGTGGCCATGGCTCGGGCAGGCTTGCCCGCTACCGAAAACAAAACACCGGTTGCTCGTCGGCCATCGAACATCACCCGGTCAACTAGGCCGCCCTTGATTACACGTACGTTCCCCCGGGCGATGGCAGGCCGCAGATAGGCCCGGGCAGCGCTCATGCGGCGCCCGTCGCAAACGTTCATTTCCATCGGTCCGAAGCCTTCGTGCTGCCGATTGTTCATGTTGTCACTTAAAGCGTAGCCGGCCTCGTTCCCGGCTTTGACGAAGGCCCGATAGAGTGGATTGGTTTCCGGCCCCCGCTTGATGTGCATCGGCCCATTGACCCCGCGCAGAGAGCCTCCGCCCTCGACGTTTTCCAGACGCTGGAAGTAAGGGAGCACGTTGGACCAGCGCCAGCCATCGGCACCCAGCGCCTCCCATAGCTCATAATCCATGGGGTTTCCGCGAACCCAACACATGCCGTTGATCGACGATGAGCCACCCAGCCCTTTGCCACGGGGCAGGTTCACTTGCCGCCCATCCAGGCCAGGCTCCGGCTCGGTCTTCATACCCCAGTTGAAGCGTTTGGTGTTCATCGGGATCGACAGTGCGGCCGGCATCGACACGAAGAGCGAGGCATCGCTGCCACCCGCCTCGATCACCAATATCCGCAAGTCCGGGTCTTCACCAAGGCGATTGGCCATAACGCAACCGGCTGCGCCGGCACCGACGATGATGTAGTCATAGCGCCCTTCGTCTTGCGGGCTGGATAACGATGTTTGCTTAAGAGTCGACATGGTAATGATTCCCACAGACGTAATGCTGGAGGCAGACCCATTCACCCCGCTCGGCAATGTCTGCGCCAGGTTCAGGGTCCGGGTTGGTTTAAAGGAGCGATTGCTCAGATTGGGCTTTGCGATTGATTGTTATGACTCGCACCCAACTCTTCAGCTGGCTAACCGACAATCACATAAAACTTCAACATCGGAACTGGCTGACGCCACACGCCACGAAACCCCTTGGGCACCAGAAAGGAATCACCTTGGGTATAGGTTTCGCAGAAACCGTCTGCTTCGAGAGTGACCTCGCCCTCCAGTACCACCATGAACTCATCAGCCGGATAATTCTCGTAACGCTCGGTGTAGGGTTCGCAGCGCCAGATACCCGACTTCACTGGTGGTTCGCTACGGCAGAAGTAGGCATGATCCAGGCCCATCGGCCGGCCTTCGATCAGTTCGGAATGTTCAAGAGCCTCGTTCGGCAATTGCTGCCAGTCACTTGGGCCGGTCGAAGAAAAACGGATTGGTAGGAGCATTATGAAACCTCGGAATTGCGTGTTGGGATTGACGTCCAAGCTAAAGTCAGGCTCATATACGGGCAAGTGACAAGATTTCAGCCTGAGTCACTTGAGGTTACGGAGCGCCTTCTTGAGAAAACACCAGTCGCTAACCGCGCTTCGCGCCTTCGAGGCCGTTGCCCGACTCAATAGCATTTCGTCCGCTGCGGAGGAGCTGCATGTAACGCGTCCAGCAGTGTCAAAACAGGTTACGCAGTTGGAAAGCGACATGGGCTGCCCCCTGCTCCAGCGTACGGGCAATGTGATCCGCCTGACTTCGGCGGGCCGCGAGTTGTTTGCTGCCCTGCAACAGGCCTTCGAGTTGATCAAGCTAACCACCGATACCATCAGCCGCCGGGCACGACGGGGAGAGCATCTACGGGTGTTGGTATGCCGTGACTTTGCGTCAAGCTGGCTGGCCGGCCAGGTTGGGAAGTTCTTGGTTGCCAATCCCGGGATATCCGTAGAAATCACCGCCGAAAACAACTTTAGCTTCCGCCTCGATGAGGATTTCGACTTCCGAATTTTCTATGGTATGCACGGAGCCAGGGCTGGCGCAGGACTGGAAGAAACTGAGCTGTGCCGCTGGATCGACGTTCTGGTCTGCACCCGCGGCTTTGCAGAAACCTATTTAGGTGAGGGCCACAAGCCTTGCGAAGCGCCTTACCTGATCGATGCCAATTACGATGTCTGGGACGAGTGGTGTACCCTGACCGGGCTGGTGCCTGGCGGCCCGCGTCGCCAGCAGACAGTGTTCAATGAAACCACCCTGTGCCTATCGGTTGCCGCATCAAGTGGCGGTCTGACCATCGGCGACAGCTTCCTTGCACTGCCCGCCATCCAAACAGGCGAGCTGATCGTCCCCTACCCACTGGGCCTAGTCAGCGCGCAGAGCTACAGTCTGTTCAAACCCAAGGCAAGACCGAACTCACCGGCCAGCCAAAAATTTGAGACCTGGCTACGCGGTGCGATAGATACCTACCAAGTGACAGTGCGGCAAGCGCTCGCGGAAAAAGGTATTCGAGTAGTGGAGCGCACCGATGCTATCGACCAAAGCGCCCCTATCGGCTGAGCGTGCTGGACCAATTACGGAACTCACCGTTATTAGAGCGTCGCTTCTGGCCACGCCATGTCTGGCGGGCTTCCAATTCAGCAGTTTGAGCCGTGGTGACCTAGGTCTATTTCTTTTTTCTCGCGTCAC
This sequence comes from Pseudomonas sp. FW305-70, assembly GCF_058783925.1. NCBI lineage: Bacteria > Pseudomonadati > Pseudomonadota > Gammaproteobacteria > Pseudomonadales > Pseudomonadaceae > Pseudomonas > Pseudomonas sp. FW305-70. The sequence continues at coordinate 58,291 of NZ_JBYSYZ010000036.1, read as the reverse complement.
TCATTAATGCTTGATGGGTGAGCGGGACAGAGTAACTCCCGCTGATGCTGTCCCGTCAACCGTCGAAACTCTATCTGATTTTCAATTGCATAGAGACAATTCTTGCCTTTGGCGCCATGCAGCTCTGGGCAAATACCAACTGCTTGTAAACGTCTGCTTTTGGCCGATTGTGTTGAAAAAGTCGACCATGGTTTGCGCATCCGAAAAGTACGCGTCCGAGATTGAAATCTTTACTTTTGGCAGAGGCTTCCGGACTCGGATTTCACGTAGCAGCGTGCGAAAAAGGCGTTTTCACGAGTAAATGATCAGGCAGTTTGGGTAGACCGACTTTTTCAACAGAATCGGCCAAAAGCGGACACTGTCTTTGTGCATTAACCTCTCAATCAAACTTCCCTGCGGCTTGCCCTGAAGCAAGCAGCGAGAAGGCGATCAACGGGATTCAGGTTCCGCTTTTAACCTTGCTCCAGACCCGGGTACGAATGCGCTCAATTTTGAGAGGGAGAGGCTGGTCGGGGAACAGCGTGGCCAGGGTTGCTGCCGGAGGATAGACGTCAGGATTGTTTCTCAGCCCCTCATCGACATAGAGCATGGCGCTCTTGTTGCCGTTGGGATAACCCAAGTAATTGGAGCTTTTAGCGATGATCTCGGGACGCATCATGTAGTTGATGAAATTCATGCCTTGCTCCGGATGGGGAGCGTCCTTGAGCAACACCAGAGTTTCCACCCATACCGACGAGCCTTCGCGCGGAATGCGGTAGGCCAGTTGGCGACCGTTATTGGCCCGTTCGGCGTTGACCTTCGCGTCATATACCCCACCCGACCAGGCCACCACGGCGCAAATATTGCCGTTGGCCAGGTCAGTGATGAACCGTGACGAATCAAAGTAGGTGATGTAGGGACGGATTTTGAGCAGTAGCGCTTCGGCTTTTGCATAGTCATCTGGGTTCTTGCTGTCGGGTGGCAAGCCGAGATAATGCAAGGCGATCGGAATGATCTCGCTTGGGGAATCGAGCATCGCAACACCGCATTGGCTGAGCTTGGCGATGTTTTCTTCCTTGAAGATCAGATCCCAGGAATCCACCGGGGCAGCCGCACCCAGTACCTTGGCCACCTGATCCACGTCATAGCCGATGCCCGTAGTGCCCCACATGTAGGGGATCGCATAGCGATTACCGGGATCGTTCTGCGCAACCTTGGCGAGAATCTCGGGATCAAGGTTCGACCGGTTGTTCAATTGGCCGCCATCCAGTTCCTTGAGTACGCCCGCCTTGATCAGGTTGGGCAGCGCACTGCTCGTCACCACCACTACGTCGTATCCGCTCCGTCCAACCATCAACTTGCTCTGCATCACTTCAGAGCTGTCAAAGGTATCAAGCACCATGGGTGTACCGGTTTCCTTCTCGAATTCCTTTGGCGCTTCGGGGGCAATGAAGTCATACCAGTTGTAAAAGTTCACACTTGGGGCCTGCGCCCAACTGGCGCCCATGCCCAGCCCGAAGAAGGTAAACAGGCTAACGTGCAGCAAACGCATAGATTTCATGGGGTGCTCCTGGCGAATCGGCCTTCGATCGGGGATCCGCTGCAAAATTGTTCTTATTTGAAATCGAAACAGCATTCGCCGCTCAGGGAATCAATAACTCGCGGCGACCATCCGGCTGTACATTGAGAGCGCCGTGTAATTGCAAGCGTTTCTCCGTGCGATAGTCATAGAGTGCGCGTGCCGGGATGATCCGCGTCATGTCCAATTCCACGACATGTCGACACTCCTGCGATCCGGCTTCAAACAGTCGCTGGCCGAACGGGTCGACCACCGTACTGCCCCCTGCGAAGATTTCACCTGCGCCCTCGCCGACCCGGTTAACCATGGCGGCGAAGACCTGATTTTCCTGGGCTCTGGCGGCAACGGCGGTATGGTGCACGTGGCCGTAAGGCTCCATGTTGCCATCAGTGATTAGAATCAGCTCAGCGCCGAGTGCCGCCAATGCGCACGCACTTTCCGGAAATTCGATGTCATAGCAGATCAACAGCCCGATACACACGCCGCGCCATTGCACTGTCGAAAAACGGTCGCCTGGCAGTACGAGGGCGGGTTCGCCAACCCACAAGTGAGTCTTTCGATAACTGAGCGCCACGCCTTCCGGGGTTATGAATAACGTGGTGTTGTAGAAGCTCTCGCCATCGCGTTCGATCAAACCCACAACCACCGCGATATCTCGCTCCCGGGCGACAGCGCAGATCGCCTGGACGCTGGACCCGGAAACGGGCTCGGCGAACCGGGCAATATTCTCGTGGCTTAGAAAGCCGGTGATATACGACTCGGGGAAAATTACGATATCGGTGCCAGGTGCGCTTTCGGCAATCGCTCGCAGGATGCGTTCCAGGTTGTAAGCGACATCGCCATCGCGACCCGCCAACTGTACGAGTTCAAGTTTCATTGTCAGACCTTCAGGTAAATAGCGTCCTGGCCAGGAAGCGGATGACTTTGTCAAAGGCCCAACAAGTATGCGTATCGTGAAAAAAGTTCCTATCACGCAGAATAAGTACCCCCAAAGGGGTAGAAGACGGAAATGACAGGGAAGTACCGCTGAAGAATCCAGGCGATCTTTTGCATCGACCGATTGAATCCACACTCGATTGCAGACCTTCAGGAGGGGCAGCTATCGGCCGACACTGTGTAAAAACGTTTTCGACCAGTAATAGCGGGCTGAGTCGTGTCAAATAACGCGTTCCCACGCCAATTTCAGGTCTTCCGACTGACCGCAACACCGGCTGATTTCACGTAGCAACGCAGACTTCAAAATGGCACCTGCGTTTTTACACAGCCTGGGCCATTTGCAGTCGTTAGCGAACGTCTGCAATGGTCGGTTGCAGCCCTTCGTTACAGGCCTCAACCGACCCTAAGCGATCACTCGAAACATTGATCAACGTAAACCCGTAGGAATGTATCCTCTATGGACACTCTGAATTCCGAGGACTTGTTGCCGGAGTTTTGCACTCGGTTTTTGCCGCCGCCCCCCCCATTAAAATCACCAGCCCAGCGCCGGCGTTTTCGTTTTCGTCACCCAGCGCACAGCCAGCCCCTCAGGCTCATTGGCCTGGCTGCTATTCACTGCGCAGAGCCGCCACCGGATGCAGGCGGGCCGCCCGCAGTGCCGGCGCCAGGCCGGCGAGAATGCCGAGCACTGCCGCCAGCAGCAGTGCCAGCAGCAGAAACATTGGCTGCAGCGCCAGGGGCAGGCTCGGCATGGCCAGGTGCAGTAGCCCGAGCAGCAGGCCCATCAACAGCAGACCCAGCAGACCACCGGTCAGGGACAGCAGCGTCGCTTCGGCGAGAAACAGCCCGAGCACTTGCCGCGGACTGGCACCAATCGCCCGCAACAGGCCGATTTCCGCCGTGCGCTCGCCCACAGTGGTGGTCATGATGGTGAGAATGCCGACGGCGCCGACCAACAGGGAAATGCCCCCCAAGGCACCGATGGCCAGGCTCAGGGTGCCGAGAACGCGGTTGAAGCCGCGCAGCATGTCGTCCTGGGTGCTCAGGCTGAAGTCCTCCTCGCCGTGCCGTTCGCCGAGCACCTGGCGAATCTGCCCGCTCAACGCCCGCGAAGTGGTGCCGGCGCCGAACACCACATGGACTTTGACCACCCCGGTGCGGTTGAACAGGCTTTCGGCCCAATCCACCGGGATGTAGGCGATATCGTCGAGGTTGAAGCCGAGCAACTGGCCCTTCTGCGCCATCACGCCGATCACCCGGAAACGCACGCCGCCGACGCGGATCAGCTCGCCCAGCGGATTGCGTGCACCGAACAGCTCGACACGCAGCTGATGGCCGAGCACCACATAGGGCGGCGAACGACCGTCACGGGCCACGGGCAGGAACTCGCCCAGGCTCAGTTGCATGCGCCAGGCCTGCGCCAGCTGATGGCCGCCACCGAGAATGTCGCTGCGCCGGCTCAGTTGACCGAACTGGACATCCCCGCTGCCCGGAATGATCGGCACCGCCGCCTCGACATGCGGCAAGCGCCGCAGGGCGTCGGTATCACTGAGGGTCAGTGGCCGTACGCTGCCGAGCAGACCGCCGAGGCCGCTGGTCTGGGTCTTGCCCGGGCGCACAGTGATGATCCGCGTACCAAACTGCGAGAAGTTCTCCAGCACATAGCCGCGCACGCCTTCGCCTATGGCCGTGAGCAGCGCCACGGCAGCTATCCCGATCGCGACCCCGAGCAGGGTCAGCAGGCTGCGCAAGGGGCGACAGGTCAGCGCCGAGCTGGTCAGCCGGAAGCCATCTTGCCAGCGCATCAGTGCGCTCCCGGCGGGCGTAGCGCCGCCACCGGTTCCAGCGCTGAGGCCCGCGCGGCCGGCAGCCAGGCAAACAGCAGCGCCGTGCAGAGTGCCAGCAGCACCGCGCTGGCCCGCGCCCACCAGGGTGCATAGAGCGGCAGATCGAACGCCAGGCGCCCCAGCCAGAGCAAGGTTTCGGCCAGCAGCAGCCCCGCCAGCGCCCCCGCCAGGGCGAGCAGCGCCGCCTCGCCGAGGAACAGCAGACGCAACTGCGCCGCCGTCACACCGATGGCTTTGAGCAGGCCGATCTCGGCGCTGCGCTGGCTCACCGCAATCCAGGTCACGTTCATGATCAGAATGCCTGCCACCAGCAGGCTGATCGCGGCAATCCCGGCCACCGCCAGGGTCAGCACCGTGAGTATCTCGTCGAAGGCACTGAGCAGGCTGTCCTGGCTGATCAGGGTGATGTCTTCCTCACCCTCGTGACGCTCCTTGAGCGCGGCGAGTATCTGCCGCTTGCTGCGCTCGAGAAAGCTCGGTCCACGCACCTCGACAAACACTCGCAACAACCCCTCGCGATTGAACAAGGCCTGGGCATTGGCCACCGGGATGATCAACATTTCGGCGAAATCCATCCCCAGGGATTCGCCCCGCTCACTGAGGATACCGACCACCCGAAAGCGCCGGTCGCCGGCGCGCAACCATTCACCCAGGGCCGGGCCCGCACCGAATAGCTCGCGCCGGAGTTTGCCGCCGATCACGCAGACGGCCTCGGTCTGCTCAGGGTCCAGCTCGGGCAGGGGCTGGCCCTGGACGACCGTCAGTTGGCGAATCGCGAAGAAGTCCCGGGTGGTGCCCAGGGTCAGCACCTCACGATTGCGATTACCGACTATCACCTCCATCTGCCCGGCCTGCATCGGCGCGACCCGGCGGATGCCCGGCAACCGGGTGATGGCCTGGACGTCCTGCAAGGTCAACTCGTGCGGCGTCAGGCCGGTGAGCGGCGGCATGCGCCCCGTGGTTTCCTTGCGGCCCGGGAAAACGATCAGGATGTCGCGCCCGAGCAGCGAGAACTCGTTCAGGACGAAGGCCCGCGCGCCCGCGCCGAGACCGGTGAGCAGATTGACCGCCACCACCCCGATAGCGATGGCCAGCAGCAGCATCAGACTGCGCGAGCGATGCCCGCGCAAGGCGCCGAGCCAGAAGGCCAGGGCATCGGCGGCGCGCATCAGGCCAGCGCCTGCTGCGACGCGGCACTGTGGATCCGCCCGTCACGCATGTGCAACTGGCGCTGCGCGCGGGCGCCCAGGCTGGCATCGTGAGTCACCACTATCAGGGTCAGCCCCTCCTCGTTGAGCTCCTCCAGCAGGGTGAAGACTTCGGCGCCGGCCTGGCTATCGAGATTGCCGGTGGGCTCGTCGGCCAACAACAGAGCCGGTTGCATGACCATCGCCCGGGCGATGGCAACGCGCTGACGCTGACCACCGGACAGCTCGCCCGGGCGGTGGGCAATGCGATCGCCCAGCCCCAGGCGCGCCACCAATTGGCTGCTGCGCTTGCGCCGTTGCGCCGCGCCGATGCCGGCGAGGACCATCGGCAGTTCGATGTTTTCCAGCACCGTCAGCCGTGCGATCAGGTGGTAGGACTGGAACACGAAACCTATCAGTTGGCTGCGCAATTGGGCGCGCCGCGCCTCGCTCAGCGTCGCCGTGGCCTCGCCCTGCAGCCAGTATTCGCCGGCGCTCGGCGCATCGAGCAAACCGAGGATGTTCAGCAGGGTCGACTTGCCCGAGCCCGACGGGCCCATCACCGCCATGTAATCACCGGCGGCGATGTCCAGATCCAGGCCGTCCAGCCCCATCACCTGCTGCTCGCCCAACTGGAAGGTGCGGCTGCCGCCGCGCAGGCGGATCATTGCTGAGTCTCCGCCGCATCCACCGGGATCACCGACACGGTGTCCTTGAGCCCTTCCTGCTCGAGGCTGGCGACTATGCGCGCGTCCTCGTCCAGCCCTGCGAGCACTTCGGTCCAGCGCCAGTTGCTCAGCCCGGTTTGCACCTCCACCTCGCGCAACACCCGGGCGCTCGGGTCATAGCGCAGCACGCGCTGCCCCTCCAGCAGGGTCTCGGTGGGGATGCGCAAAGCACGTTCGCGCTGCTCCAGGAGGATCTCGACATCGGCGCTGTAGCCGGTGAGCAGGACCAGATCGGCCGGCGGCTGGTCGAAGCGCACCTCGACATCGACGGTGCGCGCCTGTTTCTCCAGTTCACGCACATAGGGTGCGATGCGGCTGACGCGGCCGGCGAATTGCTGGCCACGGAAGGCATCCAGGGTGATCCGCACCGCGGTTCCGGGGCGAACCCGGGCAGCGTCCACCTCATCGATCGGTGCCTCGACATACAGGCAGCTGTCGTCGATCAGGTCGACTGCCGGCGGCGTGGGAATACCCGGCGGCGAAGGGGTGACGAACTCGCCGAGTTCGCCGTTGATTTCTGCGACTATGCCGGCGAATGGCGCACGCAGGGTCGTCTGCTCCAGCAGTGAACGCTGCAACTGCAGGCTGGCGTCGGCCTCGCGGATCAGCACGGCACTGGCATTGCACATCAGCTTCGCCAGGTTAGCCTTGGTCTCGGCCTGATCGAGGCGATCGGCGGCAACCAGCTTGCGGTCGGCCAGTTGGCCCAGGCGATCGAGGTCGCGTCGGTCCAGATGAGCCTGCTGACAGCGCTGTTCGCGGGCGTTGCGTTGGGCCTCCAGTCGCGCCTCGGCCTCCTGCAACCGGGCCTGCTGCTCGACCTGCCGCAAGCGCATGAGCACCTGACCCGCCTCGACCCGCTGGCCCTCGGCGATCAGCAACTCGGCAACCTGGCCGCCGACATTGAAGGACAGATGCGAGCGCCGACAGGACTTCAGCGTACCCGCGCGGGTGTTGGCCACCAGCGTCTCCACCGGCCCGCGCTCAACCTCCAGCAGCCTGACCGGCAACGGCTGTGGTCGACTCAACCAGCCGCCCAGTACCACCAGACAGGCCAGAATCGACGAGCCAATCAATAATCTGCGCATGGACTGTACCTCCTCCCCACATGGCTTGAGCCTAGGTCAGGAGGGTAAAAGCTCAACGCAAAACGTCATTTATCCGACGTTTTTCAGACGAGCGTCAGACTAGCGCCAGATAAATGGCGAATGAGATTTATTTCTCTCGCAACGGCTGTTCGCCAGCCATGCCAACTCAATAGAATTCCTTGCCGCGGCGACGCTGCGACGTCGAAATATCTCCGCAAACTGTGCCACGCTTTGCCCATACCCGAATGTCTTCAAGCCGCCAGGAGCGGTCATTCCAGTCCTGTTTGCGCGAAACCTTGGAATTGGCCAACACGCCCTCATAACAGTGGCTATACACAACGTCCCCGAGAGGAAGGACAGACCATGACCAGACAAACCGAAACTGCCATTCTCGCCGGCGGCTGCTTCTGGGGCATGCAGGATCTGCTGCGGCGCTATCCTGGTGTGCTGCACACGCGGGTCGGTTATACCGGCGGCGATGTGCCGAATGCCACCTATCGCAACCATGGCAACCACGCCGAAGCCATCGAGATCGTCTTCGACCCTGCCGTGATCAGCTACCGGCAGATCCTTGAGTTCTTCTTCCAGATACACGACCCCAGCACGCCCAACCGTCAGGGTAATGACCAGGGCCCCAGCTATCGTTCGGCGATCTATTACCTCAATGAACAGCAACGCGACATTGCCGAGGACACTGCTGCCGATGTCGATGCTTCACACCTATGGCCTGGCCGAGTAGTCACCGAAATAGAACCGGCCGGGCCTTTTTGGGAAGCGGAACCAGAGCACCAGGATTACCTCGAACGCATACCGAATGGCTACACATGCCACTTCATCCGCCCGAACTGGAAGCTCCCCAAGCGCGCCTGAACGTCGAGTTTATGAGGCGCAGAGGAGACCGATTCTGACCGCTAGCTGCCTTTCGCGAAGGGCAGCTCTGGATTGATGGATGTCTCCTCTCGGCAAAATTTTCGGGCGCTGTGGACACTATCGAGCCATTAGACACAAAGCGTCCCCTCTATTTGTCGTCCCTGCCTTGCGGTCGCAACCTGATAATCGTGGCGCATCTCCGTCCAGCCGCACCGAGTCCCCCGACCTTATTAAAAGCCCCCTCAATGAACCGGGATGATCACCCTTGGCCGCGTAGTGACTCGTTGGTTTTCATCGTGAACACAATGACTTCCCGTGTCGATATCAGACACGGATGTGGCGTGATCAGATAACTGAATCATCGGACAGGCCGGGTAAGGTGGCGCACCTTTTCATCGAAACGACCACGTCACGATGATGGGCTTGATAAGAACTGCAGCGTTTGAAGGGTGCTTCTTTCCGGAAGCCCGGAAGGCAGCAACGATGATCTGTTGCCCTAACCATCCGCTTAAATGTCGATCGGCAGAGAAAAAAAACCAATGATTAGCCCGAGCTCCAAGGATTCGAGTGGCCAATTGGCGCAGGGCTTCAAGCCTCGTCACGTAACAATGCTGTCAATCGCCGGTATTATCGGCGCCGGTTTATTCGTTGGCTCAGGACACGCCATTGCGGCGGCCGGCCCGGCGGTCCTGCTGGCCTATCTATTCTCTGGCCTGCTCGTCGTCCTGGTCATGCGCATGCTCGGTGAAATGGCAGTGGCCAACCCGGACACCGGCTCTTTCTCCACCTATGCCGACCAGGCCATCGGCCGTTGGGCCGGCTTCACCGTCGGTTGGCTCTACTGGTGGTTCTGGGTGCTGGTGATCCCTATCGAAGCGCTGGCCGCCGGTCATGTATTGAACCAGTGGTTTCCCCAGATCGATGCCTGGCTGTTCGCCCTGGTGTCGATCATTGCACTGGTGGTGACCAACCTGTTCAGCGTGTCCAAGTACGGCGAATTCGAGTTCTGGTTCGCCATGGCCAAGGTCGTGGCGATCATCGGTTTCATCGGCGTAGGTTTTGCCGTGTTGATGGGCTGGGTTCCCGATCGGGAAGTCAGCGGATTGAGCGGCCTGATGGCCGCGCACGGCGGGTTTGCTCCAAACGGGCTGTCGGCGGTAGTCGGCGCCTTCATCACCATCATGTTCAGTTTCATCGGTACCGAAGCGGTCACCATCGCCGCCGCCGAATCCGACAACCCCTCGCAGAACATTGCCAAGGCCACCCGTTCGGTGATCTGGCGCATCGGGGTGTTTTACCTGCTGTCGATTTTCGTGGTCATCTCCGTGGTGCCCTGGAATGACCCGCTGTTGGCTTCGGTAGGCTCCTACCAGCGGGCCCTGGAAATCATGAACATTCCCCACGCCAAGTTCATGGTGGACGTGGTGGTGCTGATCGCCGTGGCCAGTTGCATGAACTCCTCGATCTACATTGCCTCGCGCATGCTGTACTCGCTGGGCCGTCGCGGTGATGCGCCGAAGGCGCTGAAGGCGACCTCCTCCGAAGGCGTGCCGCGGGCAGCCGTCATCGCCAGCACCGTGTTGGGCGCGGCGATCACCGTGTGGAGCTACTTCATGCCCGCCGGGTTGTTCGAGTTCCTGCTGGCCAGTTCCGGCGCGATTGCCCTGGTGGTGTACCTGGCCATTGCAGTGTCGCAGCTGCGCATGCGCCGGATGTTGCGTCGGCAGAACGTCGAGCTGACCTTTCGCATGTGGCTGTTTCCCTGGCTCACCTGGTTGGTGATCCTGTTCATCTGCGCGGCGCTGGCGGTGATGATGGCCTCCCCTGATCACCGTACCGAAGTGAGCACGACCATTGGCCTGGCGCTGGCGATTTCCTTTATCGGCCTGGTGACATCGCGTCACCCCGCGCAGGCTGCAAGCGTGACGTCGGCGGGATAAACCAGCGAGGTCGTTGCGCCGAACCTGATACCCCCTTCGCCAGGACAGGGGGTATTACCCGCTCCTGTGTCACAGGCCGTCATCGCTTTTTGTGAGGACATGACCACGATGTCATCGAACTCCACCGTGTCCGACGGGAAGACCCAATCCGTCGGTTTTCTGCTGCTGGACAAATTCACACTCATTTCCCTGGCGTCGGCAGTAGAACCACTGCGCATGGCCAATCAGTTGTCGGGGCGAGAACTGTATCGCTGGCATACGTTCAGCCCCGGTGGAGAGCCGGTCTGGGCCAGTGACGGCGTGCAGATCACTCCGGATGCTTCGTGGAACAACCCATTGGTGGCGGACACTGTAATCGTGTGCGGCGGTATTGGAATCCAGAGCGTGATTACCCGCGAGCACATTACCTGGCTGCAAGCCTTGGCGCGTCAATCCAGGCGGCTGGGAGGCGTGTGCACCGGTAGCTGGGCGCTCGCAAAAGCCGGGCTGCTCGACGGCTACGAGTGCAGTGTGCATTGGGAGTTTCTGGCCGCCATGCAGGAAGCTTTCCCGCGAGTCAGCATCAGCGCGAGCCTGTTCACCCTCGACCAGAACCGCTTTACAAGCTCCGGCGGAACGGCCCCCATGGACATGATGCTGCACCTGATCGGTCGCGATCATGGTCGTGAATTATCCGCAGCCATCTCCGAGATGTTTGTTTACGAGCGCATACGCAACGAACAGGATCATCAGCGCGTTCCACTCAGACATATGCTCGGAACTCATCAGCCCAAACTGCAAGAGATCGTCGCGTTGATGGAGGCCAATCTCGAAGAACCGATCGACCTCGATAACCTTGCAGAATACGTTGACCTGTCACGTCGACAGCTGGAGCGGCTGTTTCAGAAATACCTTCACTGTACGCCGTCACGCTACTACATGAGGTTACGTCTTGTTCGAGCGCGACAACTGCTCAAGCAAACATCATTGTCGATCATTGAGCTGGCGTATGTATGCGGTTTCGTGTCGACACCCCATTTTTCCAAATGCTATCGCGAGTACTTTGGTGTTCCACCCAGTGAGGAGCGTTCCGGCTCTGAAACGAGTCGCAAACTGGCAACGCTTGCGACTACACAGCCGTCATTGACCAAACCGCTGACAGCGCTCGACCAGGCGCGAAACGAATCGACCTTTGCCAGTGTTCGAATGATGGATCGTTCCGGTTTGGCAGAGTCGTACTGATCGGCCGCCCCGGCCGCATCTTCCGTAGTGCATGAGCTTACTCAATAAGATCACGCAGCAGATTTGACGTGCACATGGGTGTTCCACCCAAAATCCAGGTCGGTGAAACATGGGTTTCTTGGCGATCCTGCACCTCTATGGCCCGACCAAGGGCTTCTTCGACAAGACGTGGAAACCTCGCCCCGTAAGTAACCGCTTCCAAGTCGCCCCGTGCGGCGTACCAAATCGCCCGCCAGCGAGCACTCAAATCTGGCCTCAGTCGCTTACACAGCACCCATCTGCGCGGTACTTGAATAAGTGCCTGACTCCGACATCCTCTGCCGGCAGCCGACAAACACTCTGATTCTATTTTCGTACTCTCCACTGGCCCGACGCTCATCCCTTGACGTCGGCCCAGTCAGTCCTACCACTGCCCTGCCATAGGCTCTAGCCGAGCGGACTATAGGTTGGGTTTAAGGAGAATAAAAAATGAATCCAGGTCTTACATCATCACTCAACCACTTGCTCGATACCGTCACGGCTGGACAGCAACGCGTCCCAGGCGTAGTCGCAGCAATAACCGGGCGCGACGGTTTGCTCTACGAGGGTGCATCGGGACAACGAATGTCCGGTCAAGCAGGTGCAATGACGACCGACAGTGTTTTCGCCATGTATTCCACGACGAAAGCGATAACCGCCACAGCAGTGCTGCAGTTGGTCGAAGAAGGTCGACTCGACCTCGATGCGCCTGCCAGGACCTATGTACCGATGATCGGCGAACTGAAGGTGCTCGAAGGGTTTGATAGCGACGGCACCCCACGGCTTCGCGCTCCCAAAAATCACATTACAACCCGAATGCTTCTGCTTCACACGGCAGGCTTTGGTTATGAGTTTTTCAACGAAAACTACAACAGACTGGTTCAGGAACAAGGACAACCCAGCGTCATCGGCGGGTCGCTGGCAGCACTGAAAACACCCTTGCTGTTTGAGCCCGGCGAACAGTGGGAATACGGCTCCAGTATGGATTGGGCCGGCCTGGTGGTGGAGGCCATTACTGGCAAACGTCTGGGTGACGTTATGCGACAGCGTATTTTCGAGCCACTGGGCATGACCGATACCGCGTTTACCATGACCCCGTCGATGCTCCAGCGACGGGCTGGCATGCATCAGCGGGAAGAGGATGGATCGCTGACGGCAATCGAGGACTCCATTGTTTCGCAGGAGCCCGAAGTGCACATGGGCGGTCATGGCCTGTTTTCGACTGTGAAGGATTATTGCCTGTTTATCCGTGCCTGGCTTAACGATGGGCAGGGTGATCACGGAAGGATTCTGAAACCGGAAACGATTCGCTTCGCTGAAAAAAATGGCCTTGAAAATCTGAAAGTCAAAGCCCTTCCCGGCGTTATTCCAAGCATCTCTAACACCGCGGAGTTTTTCCCGGGCATGCCCAAGTCATGGGCGTTGAGTTTCATGATCAACGAACAAGACGCCCCCACCGGCCGACCTGCGGGCTCTTTGGCGTGGGCCGGATTGGCCAACCTTTACTATTGGATCGACCGCAAGAACGGCATCGGTGGTTTTTGGGCCACCCAGATATTGCCCTTCGCAGACCCTGTTTCGGTCAATGCGTATCTGGATTTCGAAACGGCGGCCTACCGCCATCTGATCCACCAAGCCAGTAGCTGATTCGCCTTAAGTCCTATGAGAGCCCGCCACGGGCTCCAGGCGATGGTGCAAAAAACTGTTCCCTCTCTGAAAACCAACAAAAACAAAAACGGTGACTCATGGAGCTCTCCATACGTACTCCTGCGCGCGTTCGATCCTTGGTATGCGCGTTTGACACTTCAATGTTTGGTGCCGGCCTTGCGATGGCCATGCTGGCGGGCAACGCCCAGGCCGTCGATGTGGATGCCGGCGAATACGCTGCTGCGCTGCCAGCCGGCAGCAACATCGGCTTGCTTTACCTGCAACATGCGCAGCGGCGCTCGCTTTACAGTGATGGCCACAAGGTTGCGGTCAAAGCGGGGCTCGACTCGGATATCGGCATACTGCGAGTCGCAAATTACCAACAACTGGGTGACTACACCGTCAATTCGCAGTTCCTGTTGCCCTTCGGTCGCCTGGAAGGTACACGCGATAACGACTCGTTGGGACAAACCAGTGGCGTGGGTGATCTGATCCTGGCGTCTACCCTGTGGCTGGTGAATGACCCGGCAAAAAACCGTTACTGGGGTATTGCTCCCTACCTGTACGTGCCGACCGGTAACTATGACCGAAACGATGCACTCAACCTTGGCGAAAACCGTTGGAAGCTGATATTGCAAACGGGTTATGTGACCGGTCTGACTGAAAAACTGTCCCTGGACCTCACCGCTGATGTGACCTTGTTTGGCAAAAATGACGACTTCTCGAGTCAAGGTCTGACATTGCGCCAGAAGCCGCAATGGCAAGCCCAGACCTACCTGAGGTACGCCGTGACACCCAAGCTGTCGGTGCATGTCGGTGCGTCTCAACTCTGGGGTGGTGAGACACGCCTTGACGGACAGGATCAGAACGATGAACCCGACACCAGTAAGTTCCGTGTCGGGGGATCATACTGGTTGACCCCTGCCTTCCAGGCCTTGGTCAATTACGGCCAGGACGTCTCGGTCGACAACGGTTTCAAGGAAAAGCAGCGGGTTAACCTACGGCTGTTGTGGGTGTTCTGATCCGCAGCAAATGACTGGATTCCTGGGCACCGAGAGCGGCTTCGACACAGCTCTCGGTGCCCTTGTCCTTCGTCAAATCGCTAGCGCAGCCGGCGCCGCAAGGTTTGGGAGGGTAACTCGCTGAAACGCTTGCGATAGCACCCCGCAAATTCACCCAGATTCAAATATCCCCAGCGAAAGGCGACAGACGAAACGGTCGTGCCCGACTCCGGATCCGTCGCCAATAAATCGCGCCGCGCCCCCTGCAATCGCTGCTCGCGCAAGAATGCACCGGGCGTCATACCGCGAAATCGTGAGAAGGCACCACTCAATGCCCGCACACTGGTCCCGACCGCACTGGCAACCTCTGCCATCGTCGGCAGGCTCGCGGCATTGGCACTCATGAACTCTTCGGCAGCCCTGACGTAACGGGGTGCAATCCGATTCATGGGACTACTGAAGTCAAACCCGGCTTGCGCGGCGCGGCCAGCCCACTCTTGCAGCAGATGAACGCAAAGACTTTGCTCCAGGTGAGCCCCCATACGCCCTTTAGCCATGTGTTCGGGTGCCTCCGCCACACAACGAACCGTGTACTCCAGCAGACTTAGCCAGCTCGAACCAACGCCGCCAATGACGCACTTGTGTCTCCAGAACTGATCATCGGGCACGAACCCAAACCACTGCTGTGCCATCTGCTCCAAAAGCCCATGAGGAATGGTCAGATTCAGCTGCAAGTGATCCGGGTCAAGGTCGATCCGGTAATCGACACGACTGCAATCGGCGATGAAGGATCCTCCCACAGCCGTATCTTCAGTGACAGAACGCTGCACCCAGTGCCGGGCATTGCCGCGAATGGTCGTGAGCAAAAGTGCATTCCCGGCTTCTGGCGAAAAATCATCGACGCACACCGCCACGCCATAGGCAAAACGACTCAGCGTCAACTCGCCAATCCTGGACGAATGCATGGTTGCGTGGGGCTTGATTGCATGCCCTTTTGGGGACACACGATAGGGCATATAAACGCGGCTCGACCAGTCGCTGATTTCATCCCATTCGGTTGAATAACTTTTATGGTGCTGGCGTATCGGCATGCCACTGGCATCGATTAACAACGCATGGTCGAGAAGCATAGAGACACCTGTTTTTATTTTTTTAGGTTCGGGTAAATACGCAGCGGTGATCTTGGCGTTACCAAACACACTCGACCATTCCGAGAAGCTGAGGTTGGTGGCCTCGCAGTCGTTTGTCAGGAGTGGTCATGATTATGCAGTTAGCACACGCCATACCAAGAGGGGATATCTTGTTTTTATCTTTTTATAACAACTACTTAAATAGCAGCCTGCCAAGGCGCGGGATGCCTTGGCAGGTTAATACGCTGCCAGGATGGCAGTCACTGGCAGTCACTGGCAGTCGTGCAGCGTGAACGCCAGATACTAGACCAAACCTTGTACTTTCAGTCGTCTGTACAAAGTACGCTCGCTGATACCCAGGTGCTTGGCAAGCTCACTGCGGGTACCTATAAAAGTAGCAAGTGCCTGTTCCAGCGTGCTGCCATCGAAAGGATTGGAAGTAGAGGCCTGCGCGGCCATCACGACGGATGCCTGAGGTAAATGTATGGAGCGGATCACACCATCGTCAGCAAACAGGCTCGCTCTTTCTAGAACATTGCGTAGTTCACGGATGTTGCCCGGCCAGGCAAAACACTGCAATTGCATCAGAGCATCAGCTTCTATCGTCATCCGGCGCTTGCCGGTACTGGCACGCTGTAGAAATGAGTTCACCAGCAAACCAATGTCTTCAACTCGGTTGCGCAAGGGTGGTAACTGAATTGGAAAAGCGCTGATGCGGTAGTACAGGTCCTGCCTGAACTCACCTTTCTCCATCATTTTTTCCAGTGGTTTGTGGGTCGCAGCAATTAACCTGAAGTTAGCATGAAGGGTCTCAACACTGCCGACACGGCGATAAGTGCCCGACTCAATCAGGCGCAAGAGTTTTACCTGCATTGCCAGCGGAACATCGCCAATCTCATCGAGAAACAACGTGCCGCCTTGGGCCGTTTCAACCAAGCCAGGCTTACGTGCGGTGGCACCGGTGAATGCTCCCTTTTCATGGCCGAATAGTTCGCTCTCAAATAACGTTTCGGTCAAACCAGAACAATCAACGACTACAAAGGGTCCAGTGGCCCGCTCACTGGTTTCATGTACGGCGCGGGCGAACAGTTCTTTGCCCGTGCCGGATTCGCCTAGCAGCAGTACCGGCAGCATTGATGGTGCCACCCGCTGCAGCTCCGACAGGGCAAGGTTAAAGGCTGGTGAATGGCCAACCAACCCTTCGTTGCTGGGTCGCGCCGATGCGCCGCGAACCAGTGTGAGACGCTCCACATAGGCGGTAATAACACCGTGCTCGTCTAGAATCGGGCGCAATTCGACGTCGACATGCTCTGGACCACGAGGCGTATGGTGAATGTGCAAAACACGATCCGGTCCGCGCATTTCCTGCGCCTTTTTCATCGGACAGTTCTCCCCCGCCTGATCACAAGGTACATCGTAATGGTGTGAAACCTGATAACACTTATGGCCGATAAAGGGTTTGTCAGCGCTGCCGAACTGCCGCTGATAGGCGGTGTTGGCAGCCAGGATGTTGTAGTCCGGATCGAGCACGATCATCGGATGTGGTTCGTGCTCAAGAAACGAAACAAGTGACTGCACTTGATCCGGGTGCAAGAGTGCGTTGGTTGGGGTGGGCAGGATAGTCTTCATAGTGGTTCCTAAGAATCCATCCATCCTGTTGTGGCATCGCCACTTCTGTCAACAAGCACTGCCAATGGCAGTGACTGGTCAGGTGCAATGCAAATGGGTGGTCAAGTAGGGTGTAATTTCCCAACCAAACACCTCAGATACGAAAGCACCTTCCGATACCTGGGAATCGAGGTTGAAAGCATCCGATTTACGCGTTGCAAGCCCTCCTGGCGGGGCAAACGTATTGAAGTGAATCGCTCCAGCCCTACCACTTATGCCTGAGTCGTTAATCATGGATGAAGTCACTGACATGCCCTCGGATGATGTACCTGACCTTCAACCTATAGTGCAGCGCAAGCTGGGGCGCTGCCTGTTGCGCTTGCAACAATACGAACGGCAGCTGAAAGCCCTTGTCGCACATGGCGAGCTGAGCGGTCCTGCGGATCGGCTGTCTATCATCCGTGAGCAGAAGGTCGCATGTGCCCAGAAAAAAACCATGGGCACGTTGATGGGGATGTTGACCGAAAGCTTTCTGACCCAGTCGCCCCAAAATGAAGAATCACAGACGCAAGCCGAAGCCGGTGACCAGATCTGGTTCAGCTATCGACACCAGTTGGAAATGTCAGGCGAGCGCTATGAGGCAACGAAGGCCGCTCTCAAGGAGCTCGTTGACCTGCGCAATGAACTGGTCCACCACTTCATTGAGCGTTTCGATCTCTGGACTGAATCAGGCTGCCAGGCGGCGGATGGTTTTCTGGAGGACAGCTACGAAACCATCAATCGGCATTGTCTGAATCTGCAATCCTGGGCCAAACACATGAGTGAGGCACGAGATAAACTGGCTTCGTTTATGCAGAGCCAAGCATTTGAAGATGTGTTCGACGGTATCCGGGTGGATGGCTCAGTCGATTGGCCCGGCAGTGGGATATGCAGCTGTTTACGTGAAGCGGAAACCAAGCTTGCCGAAAGTGGCTGGACTCGACTGGAAGCAGCCATCCGCTGGATTGGTGATACCTATCCAGAGCAGATGCCCAAGCGCTACGGTTGCAGCAGCTGGAGGCATGTCCTGCACGAATCACGGCAGTTCGAAATACGAAAATCCCAACCTGATAATGAACGTACTGCCGTCTGGTATCGCAGCAAGGTCAGTTGAATGGGAAGCTGCATCGCCCCTCCTCTTGTAAGCGCGCTGACTGACTGCTGCTGGCCGATTGTGTTGAAAAAGTCGGCCATGGTTTCCACGGCAGAAAAGTACGCGCTTGAGATTGAAATCTTTACTTTAAGCAGAGGATTCCGGGCTCAGATTTCGCGTAGCTACGCGCAAAAAAGGCATTTTCAGCAGTCAGTACGCGGGCAGTCTGGAAGGACCGACTTTTTCAACACAATCGGCCGCTTTCTGCTTGTCGCGAGGGGCTGCTCCACAGTCAAAAGCCGTCACTGGGATGCGCCAGGAAAACGAGTTGATTCAACGGGAATGTGTGTATGCCGACACGATGGCTGATATCTTTCCCGCGCACCTGATCGCGTCCAATCGACGCTGATCCCATCAAGGAAGATGAAAACAATGAAAACAGTGCTCGGCGCCCTGCCCTTTATCTGCCTGAAACTACAGGCATTCGCTGGCGACAACCCCATCGGCTTCCCGGCCTCGACGTTGCCAGACAAGCAAAATGACCGCCCGCTCGAGTTGGCCCTCTGGCACCTGAATACAACAACTGCCCGCTGACAACCTGATCAGTGTGTTTCGCCAGTCGACCTCTCGTGGGCGCGAGCACATTGCTGATGAACTGAGTGTTGCAATGGCAACTCCGGGGTTTGCCCTCGATTCAGATCTGATTTAAACAACAAGGCCACATAAAAATGAAAATATTATTCATCGTCACGCTCGGAATTTTATCGCTAGTTCAAACATCACTGTCCTTCGCGGATAATGTTAACGGGAAAAATCTCTACTCACAGAGATGTATCATGTGCCACGGAACAGATCTCAAAGGAACAGGGCCACTGGCTAATAAAAGCAATCCCCCAACACCTGACCTTACAACCTCCATTTTCAAAAAACGATTAAATGATTATCCGGGCGTTATTGTGTCATCGATAATACTTCGTCCAAATGGAGACTTGATCCCAAGAACTTTGCAAGAGAATGGTGTAAAGCTATCGCCATTCTCCTGGAGGATTAAGGATCTGCGCGATATAAATCAATACATGAGTGGTGTGATTTCAAAAAGTCGATGATGTTGGAATGAGAGGTGGGCACAGAAACTCAAGAGCCACTTCAAACTTGAGGGCTTGTGGGGCAATGCCAGTGAGCCCCTCGACCTCTCGCGGTCGCATAGCTGATGACCAATCTCTGATTAATACAAGTTCGGGCGGCGCTTCGCATCCAGCAGTCGTGACAGACAAATAGCGGCCAGGAGCGGCCTTTCTCGCTCAGAATCGAACACCTGTACCTGCACATATCCGACTGGATCCAATCGGCATGTACTGGCAAGCGCAAAAAATGCTGACTAGAGGGTATTGAAACTTGTTGTTACAAGCAGGAATACGTATCATTAATATTCAAAATCAGGACGCAGGGAGAGCATTGTCCATACAATAAGGTCAAAAAAAATAATGCTGAAAATGCTCCTCGTGTACGTTCATCTGCTCGCCAGCTGTATTGCCCTCGGCAGGGTATTGCTAGCCGATCACAAGCTTTGGAGTTGGCGCAAGGAAGCGCTGGATCAGGCGAAGCTTGAGTATCTGGAAGAAACCAGGAAAATCGCCACCCTCGCGTTACTGGCCCTTTGGGGCAGTGGTCTGCTGTTGGTCCTTCAGGGGTACCTCCTCGAGGGTACTGCGTACTTGCTCAACCAGAAGCTCTGGGCCAAGGTGGCGGTTGTCGCACTGCTGACTCTGAACGGAGGTCTGTTGCATCGCGTCGGCTTCCCGTTGTTGCAAAAAGCCCCCTTCGTCTTGTTACCGGGCTCCGACCGCGGTCGCCTTGCACTCTTGGGGGCGTTCTCCATGAGTGGCTGGCTGTTCGCCGCTTTCCTGGGGGTGGCTCGAGCCTGGAATCATGTCATGCCATGCTTGCATGTGATGGGGGTTTTCACGGCATTCGCATTGCTGGCTTGTGCCGTGGCGCTTGTGGTCGCCAGCACGGCGGGCACGATACGTGGTGAGGAGCCTACGGTTTCATAGTGGGTGAAACACAAACTCAAGCGCGGATAGCATGAGACCTCCCTCGGCACAGGAGTCCACCCAGGCATCCATGCTTGAAGTCGTGGATTGACTCAGTACTGACACCTGATCGCCACACGCAGACCATCTGGCTGATTGATGAACCTTTCAGCCAATGTCTTGACCCGCGACCCGTTAACCCTTTCGGAGTGAGGAGCGGACTCTGCTTAAGGCCTCCCTCGTTGGTGATCTCATCCGCATTATGTTTACCTCCCGACATCGGCAGGCCAACGTCACTTCACCTTCTCGATGTCACCGGGCTTCCAGCTCTTATCGATAGCGGGTTCCCTCGGACCGTAGAGTCGGATGATGGCGAAATAACCTTTGCCTGGCACAGTGGCGAGCCAGTTGGCTTGCTTGCCTTCGGGTACTTTGGGTCCGAGGTAGAGGTCGGTGCTGCCGTCGGCGTTCTGCACCGGCTTGTCACGCGAACCGAGCGAGGGGAACGGCTGGCCGTTGTCGAGACCGGAAGCATTGGCGGCATCGTAAAGCGTCACCGACCAGAACAAGGCGGCAGGAATGTTGGCCGGCAGGTTCAGGTGATAGCTGGTGTCACCCGACAAGGGCGTGCCCCCGCTGTCGGTGAAACTGATCATATATTTGGCACCCTTGCCTGGGGTTTGAGACATCATTCCCGGGCTTATCGAGTAGTAGTTGGTGAACATCCAGATTCGAGCATCGAGGGCCAGGTACGGATAGGCTCCGGCGACATTTTCCCAACTATCATTCTTCGACCCGCCCGGATTCGCGGGAGTACCGTCGGCGAAAGGATTAAGCCACTGGCGGTCTGGATAGACTCTATACGAGAGACCATTCGCCTTGTCTGAAAAGCCAATGACACGGCTCATCTCGTAGCCGGTCCTGGCGGCCCGATCGAGGATCTCGCGTGTTTTCTTATCCGGATTGAACGGTTGCCCCTTGACGATGCCGATCGCCGCCAGCATGCCGAGCCAGTCGGGACCGGCGAGGTTGGCGCCTTCACTGTCCACAAGCCGCTTGAGTTGATCGAAGGCATTGCCGTCGCTGCTCGGCAGCATGTTGACCGGGACGCCGGAGGCATCGGGGTATGTCATCGGTTTCGCCCCGGCCGCGCCGTTCATTGGATATATCTTTGTCTGTTCAAGATGCGTAACCGCCGGCGTCAGATTCTTCGGGTCTTTATAGAACCCGCGCAGAAAGACAAAGACATTGTTTGTGGCAGAGCGGTACACGTAATAGCCCTCCGGCACTTCGCCCTTGTAGCCGGGTGGCAAGAGGAGAAACTTGCCGCCCTTTCCCTCATCCGGTCCAAACAGACCAACGTCACCGAAGAACTTGCCACCATCGACCGGGATGGGACGCTGCCAGACATCCAGCAGGATGCCTTGCAACTCAGGCGGCGCTTCCATCACCATCGGTCCATCCCTTCCCAAGTCGATGTAGCTCATCGCGTAAAGGACATCGGAGTTGGGGGTCGTCACCAGGGTCTTGGCATCAAGTCTGCGCTTCCAGATCGGCAAGACGTTGTAGCCGGCGCCGAATGTCTTTTCCGAGCCCACCTGCATGCCGAGGGTGTTGATCAAAGGCAGCGCCCAGAGATACGTCTGCGTCGCCCGTTGAAAAAGCAATTCGTCGCGTAGTATCTGCGCGGTCTCCTGTGTGGGTCGGCCTTGCGTGAACGGCAGGTCGGCGAGTTTATTGAAGCTGGCTTCCTGAGCGCAGGCCTGCGTTGCCAATTCGCTCATTACTAACGCGCTCACGAGCGCAGCGACGATCGAGCTCTTTGGATTCATGGTTGCGTCCTCTGCCGTTTGATCACTTCACCGTCGCGATGGCCGGTGGCTGCCACGTGCCGTCGAGTATGGCTTTGTCGGCCCAATAGGCACGGATGTAGAGCGAGAATGGGCCGCTGGGGGCCGGCAGCCAATTGCTTTCCTTGTCCTTGCCGGGCGTCCTGGCGCCGGCATAGAGCGTCAGCGACCCGTCCGGGTTGTATTTGAGATTCTTGTTCTTCGTGCCCAGCGAATTGCGCGTTAGCGCGTTGGGATGAAACAGGTGGACGTCGTTGTATAGCGTGAGCGACCAGAAGCCCTTGACCGGTGGCAGCTGGCCCTTGCCAAAGGTGACGGCATAGGTGTTGTTTCCGTTGAGTTGCTTGCCCTGGCTATCGTTGTCCGTATAGATGTATTTCGTCTCTTCCGGGCGGTTGTCGTACATGTTCGACTTGGCGGAGGCGGTCCGGTTGAGGTAGTCGGTTCCCCATTGGGCATTGTTCACCGGCGAATTCCAACCATTGCCGGCGGCACGACCGTTGTTGCTCCACCGCAGGAACGGCGAAATCATCTCGTGCTCAGCCCCGACAGCGGTTGCCTTGAGCGTCTGCATGATTGTCGGGTCCTTGGCGGCGGCGTCCAGCACACTGCCGATCCAGTTATAGAGGGCTTCCTCGCCTGGCAGCGGCGGCACGCTTTTCATCACCGCAGGTAGTTCGTCGAAGAAGGTTTGCGGGTTCACCCACGAGGCTTCCCCTTTGCCGGTGGTCTTCGGCGTGGGGAAATGCGGTAGCTTGCTCCAGTCCTTGGACTTCATCTTGCCGTCGAACTCCGACAACGGGTAGTAGACGATCTGGCTGATCACCGGCTGGACGGCCTTTTGGTCCTCAGCGCTGTCATCGATGAAGATACGCGGAACGACAAAGGCCAGCGACGTGGAGGAGCGCACCACTGCCGTAATGCCGGCTGGAGTTTCGCCCTTCCAGTTTGGGCCGACCATCATGTAGAAGCCGGGTTTGGTGCCGTAGGCCTTACCGATCTCGGAGAACTCGTCGGTGCGCGCGTCATAGTGGGCGTAGACCCAGAAACGATCACCGAAATCCGGGACCTGGAAGACGATGGGCTCTTTGTCCAGCGTCATGAAGCCGGCGCCGTACGCGACATCCTGGTTGGGGCAAGCGATGAAGGTTTGGTCCGGGCTGACGTACCCGGTCAACATTGCGTTCCGGTTGAATGCGATCGGTATCACGCCGCCCATCAAGCCGGGTTCGGGGGCCTTCGAAAAAGCGTTGCCGCGGTTGGCCATGTTGACCAGCGGCCAGCCCCACAGGTAGGCCATGCGCCCCACCGATTGCACGTACGCCTCGGTCATGGCGGTGCCGCTCGCAGGGCCGGGCACTTCGCTGGCGGTTGCAGGGATCGCCACCTGCTGCGCCTGAGCGTTACCCGCCAGCATCAGGAAGGCTGCCCCGACGCCCAGTAAAACGGTTAAGGATCGACGATCAGTTTCCTTGACCCGATAATATCCTCGGCTGGTAGCGCAAGGTTCAGTCGACATGTTCAACCTCCAAACCCCGTGAATACGTGAATGGATGCCGAAAGACATGCGGAAAAGAAGGGGTCAAACTTTGTGGCGACTGAACCCCTGCGACAGCACCGCGGCGGCACGCCGTTTGATTGTAGCAGCCCGGAATCAGACAACTTTGGTTATTCGGCCAGCCCTCCACGGGTGCAGCCGCTACCGTTCGCCTCGGGCCTGCCTATGGCGCAACTGCTTCCCATTCATTGCCTGACTGCTTTCGGCGCTCTTGCTCAAGACTCCGATGGGCATCTGCGGGTCGGATACAGCTCTTCACGACAGGCAACAATCGGCCAGAAGCGGTCGCTATCGATGCTCATAAAGAACCACATGCAGCCCGTCTATCAGAAAGGAAGGGGCCTATCCTGGACGACCCGTTTCATGACGAGCGTCGAGGTCAGCCGTTGCACGTTGGGTAACGTCGAGAGGCTCTCATCGTAAAGCCTCTGGAAGGCCGGCAGATCCTGGGTTACCACGTGCAGCAGGTAGTCCGGCTCCCCAAACAGACGCTGGGCATCGACCACTTGGGGTATTTCGACGAGCGCCGTCTCGAAAGCTTCTACAGCTTGCCTGTCACCCTCCCGAAGTGTGGCAAACACCATGGCGGAAAAGTTCAGGCCGAGTGCGCCGGGGTCCAGCCGTGCGCGATAACCCAGCAACACCCCAGACTCCTCCAGGGCCCTGACTCGCCGATGGCACGGGGAAAGGCTCAGGCCCACGCGCTCGGCCAGTTCGGTGACAGACAGGCGACCATCCTTTTGTAGCTCAGAAAGAATTTTTCGATCAATCCTGTCCATATAGAAGAATCTCCCAACCAGAGCCGTTCTGATGACCATCTTTGAAAGTAAATTCTAACAAGATTTCATTATTCTTCCTTCACTCATTCATTGCCGCGCAGCGCTCGAAACGATGCAGATGCGGCCTTTGATTCAAGGATTAAATAGCGTCATGACCATTAGCGTTTTCGTTGCGTTCTGGGCCGTATCGATTCTGTTCATCATCACGCCGGGCGCCGATTGGGCCTACGCGATTTCGGCAGGGTTGAAGCATCGAGTCGTCCTGCCCGCAGTGGGCGGTCTGTTATCCGGCCATTTGATCGCCACAATGATTGTTGCCGGCGGTGTGGGCACATTGGTCGCCAACCATCCTGTGGC
Organism: Pseudomonas sp. FW305-70; assembly: GCF_058783925.1. NCBI lineage: Bacteria > Pseudomonadati > Pseudomonadota > Gammaproteobacteria > Pseudomonadales > Pseudomonadaceae > Pseudomonas > Pseudomonas sp. FW305-70. Next base: position 33,803 of record NZ_JBYSYZ010000036.1, on the reverse strand, counting down.
CTTGTCGGGGCTTACGATTGCCGGAGCGGGTTACCTGCTTTGGTTGGGCGCCAACATGCTTGGCCGCCCTTCTACACCTCACGCGGATGAAACTCAGGCGTCGGGCTCATGGAAGCGCTGGGCGCTCAAGGGGCTTTGCGTGAGCGGATTGAATCCAAAAGTGTTTCTGCTGTTCCTGGCGCTCTTGCCTCAATTTGCCGACGCGACCGCTCCCTGGCCCGTACCGATGCAAATGATTGCGCTGGGACTCGTCCACACTGTCAGTTGTGGCGTGGTCTACCTGCTGGTCGGATTTGGCTCGCAAGTTATTCTTCGGGCGCGCCCTGCGGCCGCTCAAGGAGTCAGCCGGTTTTCTGGAGCCGCCATGATCATCATCGCGCTGGCGCTGCTGATCGAACAGACCCGCGGTTGATCCTTTATCAGCAATACATTTTACGGTTTAGCCACTGCTTCACTGCTAACAGGGAGCGCTTATGAAAAGCCCGAGAGAACGTGCCGCCGAAGGTCTCCAGGTCGGTGAACGGTTCACCATAGTCCGCTGTTTCACAGAGGATGATATTCGTCAGTTCGCGCAAATCTCTCGAGACTACAACCCCGTTCACTGCGATGCGCACTACGCGGAACTGCGCAGGTTCAAGGCGCCCATTGCCCATGGCCTTCTGACCGCCAGCCTCGTCACCGAAATTGGCGGGCAAATCGGCTGGCTGGCGACAGGGATGAGTTTCGAATTCAAACGACCGGTTTATCCAGGCGAGCCAGTCACCTGTCACTGGCTCATTGCTGACATCGATGGACGTGGTCATGCAAAAGCCGAAGTCCGGATTCTCAACGCGCAGGGAGTCACGGTGCTGGAGGCGACGACGACTGGGGTGCTACCCGGTCCCGAAGAACGGGAGCGCCTCAAGCAAATGCTGGCTGAGGGCGATATCACTAACGGAGCTGTCATGCCCATGACTTGATGTCCTGGAATGGTTGGCGCCTGGTGGTTTCTTCGTGTGACAGCCAAGAGCCGGTTGGTCAGCCCAAAAGGGACACCCGGAAACTCACCCGCGTACCAGATAGGCCCCTGAAGGAACCCGATAGCGCAGCTTCTTGCATTTACCGGGTGGAGGCTGGTGCCCTGGCGGACGATCAGGAAACCAGATTCGGCATTTGCCCGGAGGCGGCATATGGCCGCGGGGAATCTCAACCTCAGCGTACGCCCGCTCTGGCCCGATATTAGCCATTTGCAATTGTCCTTCGGACCCCACTCTGCCAGCCGTCGGTACATCCGAAACCCGATTTGCCTCTGCAGTAGTGAAGTTGCCAGCCTCACGCCCGGTGATCGGCGTGGATTGGTCAACAACCGCCACTTGCGCTTCGCGGCGCCTTTGGGTCTCCTCTTGCAGCCCCTTCTGTACGGCGACCACGTCCTCCTTGGCATTGGCTGGGGTTCCCGAAGATTGGGCCTGCTGCGCCGCCTGGATCAATTGGAAGTTGCGGTTGCGCAACTGGACGTTGTTGCCCACCCGCATGTTCGAGCGCGCCGCCAAGGTTTCAGCCTGCTGGTACTGCCCCTGCTGCAGACGCAACACACCGAGGTAATGCAGCGTCGCGGGATTGTTCGGCTGGATATGCAGGGCACGCTCAAGCGTGGCGGCGGCCTGGTCCAGTTGACCGTTTTCATACTGCCGCGAGGCTGTTTCGATCAGGGTGGTTGATGCGCTGTTGCTCTGCGCGGGCGCTCTTCGCTCGGCAGCGACAGAACAAAACGACGCGACAGCGCAGAACACCAGGATGAGGACCGGCAGAGAACTCTTGTTTGGCATCAGGGGGCGGACTCGACTGAACTCGGACGGCACTGCCGATACAGGGCCGCTATAGACCCGGTCAATACCCTGAAGTTCCGGCTGCAACGGCCGTCGCAACCGGTACTTTTTTTACCACCCCACGACTGAGACCCCGCTGGCTATTTAAGCAACGGCCCCTAGAACTTTTCCCTATTTACCGGTCTATGTGGATAGGCACATCCGCTCGGTAAGCACGCCCCCCCGCAGGCTACCCGCCGCCAGATGGCCACACGTCCGATTGTCCATCAGAGGTTGTCTTCGCTCATGAAATTCCATGTCCCACGGATGGTGCTCTTCGGCCTGTTCGCGTTCGCGGCAGTGGGCTCGGCATCCGCCACACAGATGAAGGATTCAACCCCTGTTTCTGCAACTCAAGCCCCAGCCATCCAGACGCCCGTCCAGGCCGCCGGCAACCCTTGGCCGACCTTGGCCAGTATGGCCGGCAAGCAGCCAGGGCCGTTGCTTGCCCATGACGACCGATACCGGCATGACGGCCATTGGCACGATCGTAGAGACGATTGGCGCCGAGACGACTGGCGCAGGGATCAGTGGCGAAGAGATCAGTGGCGTAGAGAGCAAGCTCGCCGGGAAGCCGAGCGCCGTCGTGATTGGGAGCGCCACCAGGATCGGGCCATGCGGCACCGTTACGAGGACGATCGCCGTTACTATCGTCGCTAGTGCGAAGCCCCGGAACAATCCGGGGCGCAAGCAACCCTTCGTGACAGGCCGCAATCGGCTGTGGATTCAACCGGTCGACGCAACAGACTGGCTGTTTTGCAGGACGAAGCGGTCACCCATGTTCCGCTGCCAACATTGACCTGAACTGAGAAATGATCTCTGAAGATAACCCGGCACCTTCGAACACTGCGCAGGTGAAGCTAACGGGCGCAGGGCCTGGGGCAGTTATAATGCGGTCCGCAACCACAGCGACTGGACTGCTTCGATAAAGCGTGCGCCCTTCATAACCTGCGGCATTCTGTTGTAAGAAGTCAGCGCTGTTCGAGGTATGAGGAACCGAGTCGAGAAGCCCGGCCCTCGCAAGTGCCAGCGTTCCCCCACAGATACCGGCAATTGTCGCCCCACTTGAGCGACTGGCATGAAGAAAGTCTCGAATATCCGGTGCTTCTGCACGTTCCCAGACCGTTCCTCCAATGACGACAACAACGTCCGGTTTCCAGTCCAGACATTGCTGCAAACTGCTATCGACAGTGACAGCCAATCCACCCTGCGAGCGGAACTGCCCCGTAGCACTAGCGAAAAATCTGACATCGATCCCGTAAAACGGGGACGCAGTTCCAGCAATGAAAGCATATTCCCAGTCCGCAAAACCGGGTGTCAGTATCAATCCTATGCGTGCCATCAGTCAGAATCCTCCATGAATGCCAATAACATATGGCGACAATAAACAGACATCAAGGGCTGCTTCGGGTCGCAAGCAGCCCTTCGTGACAGGCCGCAATCGGCCACGAGGATACATTCTCCGCCTGGCTTGATCAGACTGTCCTCAGGCACCAGCCCTTCTCATGCCGATTGTCTGCGCCAAGTACCGGGTGATGTGCCGAACTGGCGTTTGAATGCGCGACTGAACGCCGCTTCGGATTCGTAGCCCACTGCAAAGCCGATTTGCGCCACATTACCGCGACCTTCGCGCAGGTGTTGAGCCGCCACGTGCATCCGCCAGAGCGTCAGGTATTGCATCGGTGGCTGCCCGACCAATGCCGTGAATCGCTCCGCGAATACCGAGCGCGACATGCCCACTTCAAGCGCCAGGGCTTCCGCCGTCCAGCCCTCGGTTGGACGGGCATGGAGCAGCGCCAGTGCGCGCCCGATATGCAGGTCTCGCAGACCCGCCAGCCACCCACGCCGTTCAGGAGGGAGGTTCGCGACATACTGGCTGACGGCTTCGACGAACAGCAGTTCGGAGAGCTTGGCGATGACCGTTGCCGAGCCCACGCGCCCCGCCGCGATCTCACTGACGGCGAAACGGAATGAGCTTTCAATCCAGGCGCCCGAAGCCGTCGCGCGGACATCCAGCTTCAACAAGGATGGCAGCGACGAAAGCAACGGGTTGAACGGTGTTTCAGAGCCGAGAAATCCGCACAGTAGCTGTGTAGCCTCACCGCCCCCACCGCACTTGATTCGTGATATGCCGCCGACTTCCGGCGGCTGAATGACTTCGCGTGCCGACATGGGCGCAATGCCCAGATCACTGCCAAAGGTATGAACGTCGTTGCGAGGAAGCAGAATGAGTTCACCTGCCCGCACCTCGAGGGTGGCACCATCGTCGACTCGCAATTGCATGTGCCCCGCCGCGACAAAATGCGAGGCGATGATATGTCGAGGGGCGGCCAGGAACGGTTTGCAATCGTCGGCGGAGATTCTTCCGCTCAGACACCAGGGCGCAGTGAACTCCGCCTCGAGGAAGACCCCTCCAGACAGCCGAATCACCCGCAATACATCAGATAGCGCATCCAGCAATTGCCAGCCCTCCTTTCCGGAGTCCCGAGCATGTAATCAGGCGCACTGGTCATTCGCCGCCTGAACGGCGAGGCCTAGATTAGCACCAACGCGGACTCAGTGATCGAGACGATCCCCAGACGCTTCACCGATTGTCATTGACTCCCGCGCTAACCGTAATTGGCCCATTCCAACTCGACCACGCCAGCCGGAGATCAGTATGAACACCGCCGCCACCCTGCCCCGCCCGGACTCGGGCAACGCCGCCCGTTATGCGCAACTCGTCAGATCCTCGAAGAAAGCGGAATGGCAGATCGACCGCGACTTGCTGCAGGACCGCAGCTTCGACTTCTCGCGCAAATTCCTGCCCGACGGACTCTCGAGGATCGACCGCCTGACCTTCCTCGGCGCAGACGAGGCACGCCTGCTCAGCCAGATTCAGGGTCGAACCTATGCGTACATTTTTGGCCTGGTCGAGCGCTTTATCAGTGCCAAGATGCTCGACCAGGGTCGGGCCCATGTATTTGACGATCAGCTTGCACTCGAAGCCTTGGTGCGTTTTTCCAACGACGAGATCAAACATCAGGAACTGTTCCGGCGCATCGAGACGATGATGGGAACTCGATTGCCGGCGGGATATCGTCAGGTTGCCGATCCGAACGATGTGGCCCGCGCGGTGCTGGCGGCCAGCACCTGGGCGGTACTGGCGCTGACCTGTCATATCGAGCTGTTCGTTCAGACGCACTACGTACAGAGCATCGCCCCGCGCGAGGAGTTGTGCCCACTGTTCAAGGACGTCTTCAAGTTTCACTGGAAGGATGAAAGCCGCCACGTCGTACTCGATGAACTGGAGTGGGAGGCGGAGCACGCGAAACTCTCCCCGGCCGAGCGCGACCAGGCCGTGAACGATCTGATTGCCCTGGTGGCGGCCGTCGACGCGATCCTGCAGGCACAATCGGCAGCCGATGCCGACTACTTCATGGGAAATGCTTCACGATCGTTCAGTGCCGATGAGACCGCGCAAATCAGGGCCTGCGTGCTGAGCGCCTACCGCTGGCAATACATTGTCTCGGGCGTGCAGCATCCGCACTTTGGCCGGCTGCTTGCGCGCATGACAACCCCGGCACAGATGTCCAGGGTCCAGACCGCACTGGCACCGATCATGGGCCAGTGATCGACAAGGAGCGACCGACCGCGCGTCGGTCGCGCGACATCGGGATGACGTGTTGAAAATGATTGATCGAGGATGGCAGCCATGACGACTCCGATGTGGATGCTGCTTGGCTTTGCGACCTGGACCTTGCTGCTGTTGATGGCAACCGTCGGGGTCTATCGCTGGGTCAGAATCCTGTTCTCGAAGGTTCCGATCGCTTCTTTCCGAAGCGATCAGCTCGAAGGCGAGGATTGGTACCGGCGCGGGACAAGAGCACACGCCAACTGCGTGGAAAACCTGCCGGTCTTTGGCGTCATCGTGTTCGTGATTTCCGCCCTGGGTATCGACGGCCCTGCGGTGAGCTACTTGTCCATCATCATCCTGATCGCTCGTGTGTGTCAGTCTCTGGTTCACGTATCCCATGTGCAGACCGACAGCTTCGTGGCGGTTCGATTTACTTTCTTTTGCCTACAATTGATCTGTTTTCTCGCACTCATTGTCATCGCCGCTGGTTACGGCGCAGGCATATTCAAATAGAGGTACGACCATCCGGCAGGGAATCTCTCGACTGATCGCAGACGCCCCTGTCCAACCTCCTTCACCAGGACGAATCAGGAGAAAAACATGCGCACACTGACCGTTGCCGCGTTCATCAGCCTGGACGGCGTCATGCAAGCGCCCGGCGGGCCTGAAGAGGACACCAGTGGCGGATTCCGCTTCGGTGGCTGGATCGTGCCCTACGCCGACCAGACAACCGGCCAGGCCGTACAGGACCTGTTCTCGCAACCGTTCGAGTTACTGCTGGGGCGTCGGACCTACGACATCTTCGCCGCCTATTGGCCGCACGCTTCGGCCGACTCCCCCCACCACACCATTGCCGATCTGTTCAACGGCGTCCCCAAGCACGTGGCCACCCATCGCGGCGATTCACTGGAATGGCACAACAGTCATGCGCTGCAGGGCAACCTGATCGACGCGATCAGCGCGCTCAAGCGCCAGGACGGTCCTCGGCTACTGACCCAGGGCAGCGGCGACCTGGTGCGCCAACTGCTCGCCGCCGGCCTGGTGGACGAGTTGCGGCTGATGATTCATCCCATCCTGCTGGGGCGCGGCAAGCGCCTGTTCGACGACAACGCACAGGCGTCGGCCTTCACCTTGCTGAACTCGATCAGCTCGCCCGGGGGTGTGCTGATCGCCCACTATACCCGCAGCGGCGAGGTGCGCACAGGTACGTTCTAACGTGGCGGGCGGCGATAGCCCAGGTGAAATTAAGCTTGGGCTAAGGTTGCTTGTTTAGTCTTCGAAGCTTTCAGGTAGTCGAGCATTTCGAAGATGGCCCGTGTCGATACAAGCGCCAAACCGCCGTTCAGCATCGTGCTGGTGAATTACAAAACCCTCGATCTGACCAGGATCTGCCTGGACCTTTTGCGTGAGCCTGCACGCAAAGCCGGCATACCCGTCTGGGTGGTGGACAACGATTCGGCGGACGCCAGCGTCGAGTATCTGCGCTCACTGGACTGGATCAACCTGATCGAACGCGATGCCCCCACCAAAGAACCCGGCCACATCGCCCATGGCAAGGCACTGGACATGGCGCTGGCCAGGATCAATACCGACCATCTGTTCCTGATGCACACCGACACCTTCGTCTTCGATGCCAGCATCTTTACGATGATGATGGATCACTGCACCAGGGACCGAAATGTCATCGCGGTCGGCTGCACCGAACAACTCAATCGTGGATTGCCAAGAACTGTCTGGCGCTTCACCTCACGCTTCGCGAAGCACCAATTTCGCCGCCTGAAACTCTCCCTGGGCCTGCGCTCAAGAGAGCCGAAGCCCTACACCGAAACCCACCTGAAAAGCTTTTGCACCCTGTGGAATTGCAGGCTGATGAAGCAGCAGGGTCTGCATTTCCAGATCGATGACCGGGTGCCCGGTTATGAGCTGCAAGACCGCGCGATCGGCCTCGGCTACAAGGTGGTGTTTCTGTCGCCCGGCAAAATCTTCAAGTACCTGGACCACGTCCAGGCCGGCACCGTCGCCGCTGCGGGGGGATATGGCCGCAATCACCGGCGGACCAAGATGTACCAGGACATTCTCAGGCGCTTCAGTGCCGTCAACCCCTCGATGGATTGAACAAATCGCACTCACCCAAAAACCCACTGAACCGGCGATGGTCAGTGGGCTTTTTTGCGTCAGGCTCACTGGCTCATGATGAACGTCGCCAGGCTTTTCAGGTCGTCCGGGCTCAACTGCGCGAAGGGCGGCATGGGCACCTCCCCCCACTTCCCGCTGCCGCCGTGCTGAATGCTGGACATGATCCGAACCAGCGCCTGCGGGTCATTGGCATATTTGGCCGCCACATCGTGATAGGCCGGGCCAACGACCTTATGGTCGATTGCATGACAGGACAGGCACGCGTTGTCCTTGAGCAAAACCGAAGCCTCTTTTGCCACCGGCACCTTCGGCGGCTCCATCGGCGGATTCGAGGCCGCCTGGACATCGGCGTCGCTGGCCTTGGCACTGCCGTAGGTGGCCGCCAGGTAGGCACCGATCACACTCACGTCCTGGTCGCTGATTGGAGCACCGTAGACGTGCTGCATCTTGCCCGCTTCGGCGGTCCACTGCGCCAGGCTCATGCCGGGCGGCTGGAAGCTGACGTAGTCGGCCGAATGGCAGATGGAGCACTTCTGCTGCGCCAAAGGGTAGCCAGGCAGCGAACTGGGCTTGAACGCTGCCGTTTCGGGCGGCAAGGTGATCGAGAGTGGCGCGGCGTCAGCCAGGGTCATCAGGCAAACCTGGGCGGCGCACAGCAGGGAGGTCAAAAATTTCATGCAGCCCTCCTCAGGCGACGGTCACGTGGCGGGTTTCGACGACGTGGCGTCGGTAGCCACCGGGGTTCCAGTCCGCTTGCAGTGGTTGCGTCTCGCCGGCCCTGTTGCTGGCTCGCACCATCAACTGAGTGGCGCCCTTGTTGGTAAAGGTGATCGGAATCGTCCACTCACGAAAGGAGAAACGGCCCAGGTCCTGCCCGAGGGTGGATTCGCGCCATGTGGCTGCGCCGTCGATCGACACCTCGACCTTGTTGACTCCGACGCCGCCATCGAACGCGATGCCCTTGAGCACCAGGCTTTGGTTCAGCGGCAATACATCGCCGTGTTTGACGCTGGTGATGAAACTGCGCACCGGCAATCTGGAAATCGGTTGGGTGTTCGCCGCCGTGGTGCCGGGGGCAATGCACAGGCAATCGTTATCCGGAACCCGATACCCCTTGGCCATGAAGAAGCCGTCATAGGTATGGTCGACGACTTCGATCTCACTCAGGTGCTTGACCCAGTACGTGCCGAAATAACCGGGCACCACCAGACGAATCGGGTAACCGTTGAGAAATGGCAGGTCGGTGCCATTCATCGACCAGGCGATCATCGGCTCGCCGTCCATGGCATGGCTGATGTCCAGCGCCTTGATGAACTCCGGCGTGCTCGGCAGCACGGGTTTATCGAGTCCACGGAAGGTCACTTGCATGGCACCGGCCTTCACCCCCGCCTTTTCCAATACCGCCTTGAGCGGCACCCCCAGCCACCGCGCATTACCCATCGAGCCATTGCCCAACTGAGCGCCGAACACCCGCGGCATCGAGAAGCCACGGCTGTTGCCCGAACACTGATTGACGGCCACCACCTCCACCGGCTCGGCAAGCGCCTTGAGTTCGGCAAGGGAAAGCGACAGCGGCGTGTCGACCAGGCCCTTGATCGTCAGGCGGTAGCTGTCCGGATCGATGCTGGTCGGAAAATTGGCCAGGTGGTAACGCACGAAAAACGCGTCATTGGGCGTGATGGCCCCTTCATTGAAGACAGAGAACGGCGTCTCCAGGTGCGGCGGGCGCGTGGTCACCAGGGTCAACGGGCGTTTTTGCGGGTATTGCACCAATGGTCGCGGGCCCGCGGCAAAGGTCACTTCTTCAGTGTTTTCCTCGGCGGCCCTGGCGAGACTTGCCAACGGCGAAGCCGCCAACGCCAACGTCAACGCATCGCGTAAAACCCGCCGGCGGCTCGGCTGGCGGCTGTCTATAAAACTGAACTTCATTCTGCGCTCTCTATGATTGTTTTATCGAGATGCAACTGACTACTGTGGGAGCGAGCCTACTCGCGATGGTCGTTAACGATTACGCGTGTTTACTGGATAAACGCAGCGCACTTGAGTCCATCGTCGGAACTCCGCCCGGAGCAGGCTTGCGCCTACATGTTCCCGCCAGGGCGAAGGGGTATCAGACTTACGGTTTCGCCTTACCGAGGTGGGTAAACAAACCAGTATCGTCACGACCAACCTGTCTGCTTCACATTGAGCGTCAGATACTTGGCAATTGATGACAGGGATTGCCGATATATGCGGCATAGAGAGAGTGCTGTTCACCTAAGCAGATGCCTCAGACACACCTGCTTTTTGTGGCGAGGGAGCTTGCTCCCGCTGGGCTGCGCAGCGGCCCCAAAAAAATGAGACAACAATGCCGTTTTTTATGAGTGCTACGCACTCAAGCGGGAGCAAGCTCCCTCGCCACGGGTTTCTCTCTGGCTGAAGACACGCTTAAGTAAACAGCTTTTCGGCATGTTCTGGTCATCGCCCACAAAAAACCCACTGACCGTCGCCGGTTCAGTGGGCTTTTTCCCTTCAGGCCAATAACTGCCCTAGCCTGCTACTGCGGATCGACTTGATCCAGCACGCGGTTCACCGACAACTCCGCCAAGGCAATCATCTGTTGAATCCCCAACGCCAAATTGCATTTAGGGCCGTTGAGGATAAACGCCAGTTCACTGGCCATGACACTGGCCGAGGCAAGGGTTTCACAGGCGTGAACCAGCAGGGTTTCGTTGTTGACGTTGGGGGCGATGGTGAAGATGGGGTTGGGACGGCGCTCGGCCCCTACCGGTTTGCGGGACACGAACTCAATATCGGAATCTGACGAACTTGGGGTTTCTGATGAGTGAGCGTTTTCGTTGAGCATTTGGAACTCCAATGGATTGGGCTCCTATGAAAATCGGGCTACCACACCCGGTCGCTGAATTGGCAGCGGCCGAAGGAGATTAACGATGGCACTTCTGAGGGGCAAGCCCAGTTCACTGCAGGAAATATCTGAGTCTCCAGACCGAAAAAAGCCCACTGACCGTCGCCGGTTCAGTGGGCTTTTTTTGATCCGGCGTCTAATTACAGAGCCATATCACTCGCAGCACTAGCCTTCGGCGCTTTCGCATCCGTATCGACAGTCACTGGCTTTACAGCCGGCGCGATCACCGGTGGCGGAGTCAGTTCCAGCACCTTGGCGGTGTAGGCCCACTCTTGAGCAACCTTCTCGGGGCTGTTGTTCAGCTGGGTGCCGTAGCTCGGTACGATCTGGTGCAGTTTTGCCTGCCACTCAGGGCTCGCTACCTTGTCCTTGAACACTTTCTGCAGCACGGTCAGCATGATCGGTGCGGCGGTCGATGCGCCTGGGGAGGCGCCCAGCAGGCCGGCGATGCTGCCGTCTTGCGACGCGACGATTTCGGTGCCCAGTTTCAGCACGCCACCGGCAGCTTCGTCACGCTTGATGATCTGCACGCGCTGGCCGGCTTGCCACAGGCGCCAGTCTTCAGCCTTGGCGTTCGGGAAGTATTCCTTCAGGGCGTTGAGGCGGTCTTCGTCAGACAGCATCAGCTGGCCGGCGAGGTACTCGACCAGCGGGTATTCCTTGATGCCGACCTTGGTCATTGGCCACACGTTGTGGGTGGTCGTGGTGGTCAGCAGGTCCAGGTACGAACCTTCTTTCAGGAACTTGGTGCTGAAGGTCGCGAACGGGCCAAACAGGATCACGCGCTTGCCGTCCAGCACGCGGGTGTCCAGGTGCGGAACCGACATCGGCGGTGCGCCCACCGAAGCCTTACCGTAGGCCTTGGCCAGGTGTTGTTCAGCGATGGTCGGGTTCTCGGTCACCAGGAACGAGCCGCCCACCGGGAAGCCTGCGTATTCCCGGGCTTCAGGAATGCCGGACTTCTGCAGCAGGTGCAGGGCACCGCCGCCGGCGCCGATGAACACGAACTTGGCGTCGGTTTCGGTCTTGCTGCCGTCTTTCAGGTTTTTGTAGCTGACGCGCCAGCTGCCGTCTTCGTTGCGGGTGATGTCCTGCACTTCGCTGGACAGCTTCAAGTCGAACTTCGGCGTGGTTTGCAGGTGTGCAACGAACTGACGCGTGATTTCGCCGAAGTTCACGTCAGTACCCAGCGGGCTCCAGGTGGCCGCGACCTTCTGGCTCGGGTCACGCCCTTCCATCATCAGCGGCACCCACTGCTTGATCACAGCCGGGTCTTCGGAGTACTGCATGCCAGCGAACAGCGGGCTCGCCTGCAGGGCGTCGTAGCGTTTTTTCAGGAACTTGATGTTGTCATCGCCCCACACGAAGCTCATGTGCGGCGTGGAATTGATGAACGAACGCGGGTTCTTCAGCACGCCTTGCTGAACCTGCCAGGCCCAGAACTGACGGGAGATCTGGAAGGCTTCGTTGATTTCAACGGCCTTCGGAATCGAGACCTTGCCGTTCTCGTCTTCCGGGGTGTAGTTCAGCTCGGCCAGGGCGGAGTGACCGGTACCGGCGTTGTTCCAGCCGTTGGAGCTTTCCTGGGCGACGCCGTCGAGGCGCTCGATCATTTCCATCGAAGTGCCAGGTTCCAGCTCGTTGAGCCAGACACCCAGGGTCGCGCTCATGATGCCGCCGCCAATGAGCAGTACGTCGACTTTCTTGGCTTCTTCAGCCTGGGCTGTCGTCATCCCCAACGACAAGGCCAGCCCCAGCAGGGCTGTGTTCACTTTCTTAAACATCTGTAGCACCTATGATAAAACGCCATCCGCCCTTCCATCCTCACGCGCACAGCCCCGTGTTTCACGGCAGTCACGGATGCGGCACTCAAGGATTGCAGGGTGGGCACACAAGGCCGATGAACCGCATCGACCCCAGTTTTTTGTCCCTTCTGAACTGACTTTTTATCTTTATTGGCTTCAGCTACTTGAGCGACAGTGATTCGTTCGCCCGTCGCGAGGACAGGTAAACAGAATAGGTCAAACCAAGTTGTTGCGAAGAATATCACGACAAGGCTAACCCGCGCGTCTGTTCCCGACTCGATGGTCCGGTCACTGATAGTGCCGTAGAAGCCGGTGCACGAGGTGACGGCGGATCGGCGACTATACTCAGTGGTCTTCAGATGAGCCGGTGAGGACAAGTCATGAGCGACAAAGACGATCTGCGCAAGTACTCCTCTCAAGTGATCGACGGCGTGGAGGCCGCACCGGCACGCGCCATGCTGCGGGCCGTGGGCTTTACCGATGCAGACTTCGACAAGCCGCAGATCGGCATCGCGTCCACCTGGGCCATGGTCACGCCCTGCAACATGCACATCGACAAGCTGGCGCTCGAGGCCGAAAAAGGCGCGAATGCCGCCGGTGCCAAGGGCGTGATCTTCAACACCATCACTATTTCCGACGGCATCGCCAATGGCACCGAAGGCATGAAGTATTCCCTGGTATCGCGCGAGGTGATTGCCGACTCCATTGAAGTGGTCACCGGTTGCGAGGGCTTCGACGGCCTGGTGACCATCGGCGGCTGCGACAAGAACATGCCGGGCTGCCTGATCGGCATGGCGCGGCTCAATCGTCCGTCGATCTTTGTCTATGGCGGCACCATCCAGCCGGGGGCCGGGCATACCGACATCATTTCCGTGTTCGAGGCCGTGGGCCAGCACGCGCGGGGCGACATCAGCGAGATCCAGGTCAAGCAGATCGAGGAAGTGGCGATTCCCGGCCCCGGCTCCTGTGGCGGCATGTACACCGCCAACACCATGGCCTCGGCCATCGAGGCGCTGGGCATGAGCCTGCCCGGGTCCAGCTCCCAGGACGCCATCGGCGGCGACAAGGCTTCGGACAGTTTCCGCGCCGGCCAGCAAGTCATGGAGCTGCTCAAGCTCGACCTCAAGCCGCGCGACATCATGACCCGCAAAGCCTTCGAGAATGCCATACGCGTGGTGATCGCCCTCGCCGGCTCGACCAACGCCGTGCTGCATCTGCTGGCCATGGCCAACGCGGTGGATGTCGAGCTGACCCTGGATGACTTCGTCGAGCTGGGCAAGATCTCCCCGGTGGTCGCCGACCTGCGCCCCAGCGGCAAGTACATGATGAGCGAACTGGTGGCCATCGGCGGCATTCAACCGCTGATGAAGCGCATGCTCGATGCCGGCATGCTGCACGGCGATGTGCTGACCGTCACCGGCCAGACCCTGGCGCAAAACCTCGCCGGCGTGCCCGACTACCCGGCCGGCCAGGACGTGATCCGGCCGTTCGACCAGCCGATCAAGAAGGACTCGCACCTGGTCATCCTGCGCGGCAACCTCTCGCCCACCGGTGCCGTGGCCAAGATCACCGGCAAGGAAGGCCTGCGCTTTGAAGGCACGGCGCGGGTCTATCACGGCGAGGAAGGTGCGCTGGCCGGCATTCTCAATGGCGAGGTGCAGCCCGGCGAGGTGATCGTGATCCGCTACGAAGGGCCCAAGGGCGGGCCGGGCATGCGCGAAATGCTCTCCCCGACGTCTGCGGTCATGGGCAAGGGCCTGGGCAAGGAGGTGGCGCTGATCACCGACGGGCGTTTTTCCGGTGGTTCCCACGGTTTCGTGGTCGGTCACATCACGCCGGAAGCCTTTGAAGGCGGGCCGATTGCGCTGGTCGAGAATGGCGACAGGATCATCATCGATGCGCAAACCCGGCAGATTACCGTTGATGTGTCCGATGCCGTGCTGGCCGAGCGCAAGTCGCGTTGGGTGCGGCCGCCATCCAAATACACGCGCGGGGTGCTGGCCAAGTATGCGAAGACAGTGTCCAGTGCTTCGGAGGGGGCGGTGACGGATAAGTATCTTTAGGCCATTGGTCCAGCGTTGTCTGGACTATTGCCATCGCGAGCAAGCTCGCTCCCACAGTGGATTGGATGTACTCAGCATTTGTGTACACCCCTGCCCTTGTGGGAGCGAGCTTGCTCGCGATGGCGTCCTGTCAGGCAACCTCTACCTCAAAGCCTGAACCGATCCACCGACTGCGACAGCTGCCCCGCCAGGCTCGACAACTCATCCGTGGTCGAAGCCGTCTGCCCGATCACCTTGCTGTTGCCTTCGGACATGCCGGCAATCATCTCCACCTGATGGGCGATCTCGTTGCTGGCCAGGCTTTGCTCGCCGATGGTACGGCTGATGTCATTGACCAGTTGCGTGGTGTGCAGCGTGGCATCGAGGATCTCGCGGATGGCGCGCTCGACATCGGCCGTCACCGCCATGCCTTTGTCGACCTGGGCCACGCCCTCCTCCATGCTGATCACCGCCTCGCGGGTGCTTTGCTGGATCCGTGCGACCATGCTGGCGATTTCCTGGGTGGAAGCGCTGGTGCGCCCCGCCAGGCTGCGGACCTCATCGGCCACCACGGCAAAACCGCGTCCCTGCTCGCCGGCGCGGGCGGCTTCGATGGCGGCGTTGAGTGCCAGCAGGTTGGTCTGGTCAGCAATGCCCTTGATCACCTGGATGATGTTGAAAATCCCCTCGGACTCCTTGTCCAGCGTGCGGATCACCTGCGCCGACTGCTGCGCCGAACGCGCAATGCCATCCATGTCGCTGACCACCTGATGGATCACCCGGCCGCCGTCCTTGGCCAGGGCTTCTGCCTGATTGGCCATGTTCAGCGCCCGTTCGGCATGCCGGGTGATTTCCTCGATGCTCGCGGTCATTTCGCTGGCGGCCGCGGCCATGGTGCTGGCCGCCGCGCTTTGCTGCTGGCTGCTGCCGGCCACCTCATGGCAGCCGTTGCTCAGCAGTTCGCTCATGCCGCTGACGCCGTGGGCGTTGCTGCGCACGACCTCGATCATGCCGCGCAAATCCCGCTGCATGGTTGCCAGGCTACGAATCAAGGCGCTGGCTTCGTCCTTGTGGGTGGGCTCGACAATCGGCTCGCTGAGGTTGCCATGGGCGATGCTCTCGGCAATGCGGCTGGCGGTTTGCAACGGGCCCATGATGCTCAGGATCGCCGAACGCCCCAGGGCCAGCAGCAACAACAGGCTGGCGATCAGCACGCCGCCGAGGGTCAGGTTGGCGTTGCTGATGGCAAGCGCTGTGCCCTGGCTGGTCTGTTGCGTGTCGCTTTCGATCAACTCGCTGAGGGCCTCCATCTGGTCTTCCAGTTGGCTGAAGGCGTTGTTGAACGTGCCCAGTTCCTGTTGCGCGGCTTCCGGGTTTTCCAGGGCCAGCCCGACGATACGCTCGGCAGTGCCGATGTAGGTGTCGAGGCTGGGCTTGATCTTGTTCAGGCCGGCCTTGATGGTGTCGTTGACCGGCAGCTTGAGGTTTTCCCCGAGCACTTCGCGAAAGCGTTGGGTGTGCTCTTCGATGGAACTGCGCACCTCGGCTTTGCTGCTGGTGCTCTTGTTCAAGCCCACCAACATGGCCGACAGCACGTCGGCGCGCAACGCGTCGTGCATCATGTCGGCTTCGAGGTGATTGCGCAGCGCGGCCATGCTGACGTTGTCGTTGCCCACGGCCTCGGCCATCCGGGCGTTCCCCAGGTAACTGACCAGGCTCATGATCAACGCAGTCAGTAGTCCGGTGCCGATCAGCAACATTAAACGCAGTTTTATGGACACTCTGTGGTTCCTCTCTGGCACGTTAGGCCGCGGGATTCCCCCGCGCGAATGGCACTCTTGAAGAGGTTATCGACGGGGCCGCGCAGTAATTGAAGCCTATTGCCAAAGATTGTGTTTTTTGCGACATGCGGTCGTCACCGGTTGCTTTTGCAGCATGCCGCGCAGGGACACCAGCGACAGGCTGGCAAACGCACCGGCGACCGCGATGGCCATGTCCTTTTGCGAATCCCACGGATCGTTTTGCGCGCCGACGAAGGCTTTCGCCGTGTCATTGCCCAGGAAGGCACCGCCGATCCACTCCACCAGTTCGTACACGGCAGAGGTCGACAGCATGATGTTCAGGGTCACGAAGAACAGCCAGAACCCGCGCAGCGGCGTCAGCCGCCACAGGACTTCGCGCACCGGATAAGCGAGCAGCAGCCCGTAGCTCAGATGCACCAGCCGGTCGTAGTGATTGCGGTGAGCACCTGCCGCCCGGTCGAAACTGAAGCCCAACCACGCCGAAGACCAACGATCGTAAGGCACCAGGGAATAGGTGTAATGGGCGCCCAGTTCATGCACGCACAGAAACGCAAACACCAGGGTGACGGACATCGCCGACAAGCGGAATCGCCGAGAAACCGCGACCAGGGTGCCCACCAGCAACAGCACCAGCAGGTTTTCCAGCGCCCAGTCCACCCGGCTGCGGGGAGAAAAACCCGACACCACGACTATCACCACAAACACCATGAGCAACGTCAGGTCGTGCCGTATAGGTTGGTTCGGCTGCATGGCTGGAATACCTCGAAGTCAGGACATCGCCCTTTTAACTTCGAGGCAAGGTCGCCGGGCAAGTTCGCTTTTTCCCTCCAGTGCATGCTAGGTTGTACGATGACCGATGAATAACCATCCAGTCATCGCATCATCCCTACAACAACAAGGAAACACCCATGAAAAAAGCAAAAGTGCTGATTGGTTTGCTGTGCCTGTTCACCGGCTACGTCGCCGCCACCCCGGCTGCCCCGGACAAGGACGTGGCCCAGGCCGTCGACCACCTGACCCAGGCCATGCTGCACAAGGACATCCCGGAACTGAACGCCCTGACCGCCGAGAACCTGACCTACGGGCATTCCAGCGGTAAGATCCAGGACAAGCAGGCCTTCATCGCCGACATCGAAACCGGCAAAAGCGCGTTCAAGACCCTTGAGATGCAAAACCAGACCATCACCGTCTCCGGTGATGTCGCGCTGGTGCGCCACCATTTCTCGGCGCAAGCGCTCAAAGGCACCGAAGTGGTGCCCACTGAAATCGAAAACTTCCAGATCTGGCAGAAGCAGGACGGTAAATGGCTGTTGGTGGGACGGCAGGCGTTCAAGTTCTGATGCACAACTGAGGCCACCACAAAACCTGTGGGAGCGGGCTTGCTCGCGAAGGCGGAGTGTCAGACACCTATGATGTCGACTGACATGCCGCCTTCGCGAGCAAGCCCGCTCCCACAGGGGGATTTGCCGTGGTCAACTACCCTTCCACTCCCGCGGGCTCAGCCCGGTCTTGCGCCGGAACGCCCGGGCCAGCGCCGAGGGGCTTTCGTAGCCGACTTCCTCGGCAATCAGCGCTATCGGCCGGCCCTCGCGCAGGCGCTTCTGCGCCAGGCTGATGCGCCAACTCACCAGGTAATCCACCGGCGTCTGCCCGACCACCCGGCGAAAGTGTTCGGCGAAACTGGCCCGCGACATGTTGGCGGCGACCGAGAGTTCGGCCACGCTCCAGGCCTTGGCCGGGCTTTGATGCATCAGGCTCAGGGGCCGCGCCAGGCGCGCATCGGCAAGGCCCGCCATCATGCCCGGTCGCTGGCCCGTGGTGCTCAGGATGTGCCGCAGCAACAGAATCACCAGCAACTCGAACAGGCGATCCATCACCGCTTCACGCCCGCACGTACCGTCGAACGCCTCGTTGAACAGCCATTCCAGGGTCCCGGCCAGGGTCGGGATTTCATCGAGCTTGAGCACCAGGTAATCCGGCAGTGCCGCCGCCAGGGCATTGCCCGCACCGCCGTCGAAATCCAGGGTCGCGCACACCAGTTGCGTGCCGGATGCTTCAGACGCAAACAGACGATGCCGATAGGGCCGGGGGAAAAAGATCAGGCTCGGCTCGGTCAGTTGCAGGTCCGGCTGGTCGCCCATTTTGAGCAGCAACTCGCCGGCCTGAAGCAGGTGTAAATGACCGCTGGCCTGTTGGCCGTCGTAGGCGACGGTGCCGCAGAACATACCGCTATGGAAAGTGCCGGCATTGACGCTGAAATGGGTGAGCAACGTGGACAAGCGATCCATGACAAGGCTCCCGAAGGCAGTTCTGGACGATCTGTCGCATATCCTCGACGATTTGCATCCAATACACCAGACCTTCTCCCTAACATGAGCTCCGTACCCCGCGCATTCCGCGCCTCACACCACGGAGTATCACCATGACCCGCATTGCCCCGATCAGCCTGGAAAACGCCACCGACACCACCCGCCCCCTGCTGGAAGCCGTGCAGAAGAAAATCGGTTTTCTGCCCAACGTCTTCAAAGTCCTGGCCCACGCACCGGCCGTGCTGGCCTCGTACCTGCAAAACTCGGCCGCACTGGGCAAGACGTCCCTGAGCGCCAAGGAAAAGGAAGCGGTGTCCCTCGCCACTTCGCAAGTCAACGGCTGCGACTACTGCCTGGCGGCTCACTCGGTGTTTGCCGGCAAGGCCGGGCTGTCGAAGCAGGAGATCCTCAGCGCACGACACGGCGAGCTTAACGCCATTGCCACCCTCGCCCGCCAGGTCACCGAAAGCCGTGGCCATCTTAGCGTCGAGCAGATCGCCGCTGCCCGTAACGCGGGTATCGACGACGGCAAGATCATCGAAGTGATCGCCCATGTGGCTGCGCAGACGCTCACCAACTACCTGAACAACGCAATCCTGACCGACATCGACTTCCCGGCCATCGACGCCTGAACAGATCCAGCGATCCTGCCCGAAACAACCTGTGGGAGCGGGCTTGCTCGCGAAGGCGTCCGGTCAGTTGACATTTATTTTGCTGACACTCCGTCTTCGCGGGCAAGCCCACTCCCACAGGGTTAGTGGGTGTACGCAGTATTCGGGAACGACCGCCCCCACAGGGATTGCTCAATCATCCTCATGCAACTTGATCCCGCGTTTATGCAACACATAAGGCACCACCAGCACCAGCAGCGTCAGGGCGAGAAAGAACGCCGAGATCGGTTGCGTGACGAACACCGTCCAGTCGCCCTCGCCGATGGACAAGGCGTTGCGCAGTTGTTTCTCGGCCATCGGCCCCAGCAGCATGCCGACGATCACCGGGGCGACGGGGAAGTCGAACCGCCGCATCAGCACCCCGCCCCAGCCAATCGCCAACATCAGCAGCAGGTCGAAGGATGAGTGGCGCATGCCATACACGCCGATGGTGGCGAATACCAGGATGCCGGCGTTCAGGTACGGCCGGGGGATCTGCAGCAGTTTGACCCACAGCCCCACCAGCGGCAGGTTCAGCACCAGCAGGATGACGTTGCCGATGTACAGCGAGGCCACCAGCGTCCAGACCAGGTCGGCGGAGGTTTCGAACAGCATCGGCCCCGGTTGCAAGTTGTAGTTCTGGAACGCGGCCAGGAGGATCGCCGCGGTGGCGGACGTCGGGATGCCCAGGGTCAGCAACGGCACCAGGGATCCGGTCGCGCTGGCATTGTTGGCTGCTTCGGGACCGGCGACACCCTCGATGGCGCCCTCGCCCTTGTTGGCGGAAAACTCCTTGGGGTACTTGCTGAGCTTGCGCTCGGTGGAATAGGACAGAAAGGTCGGAATCTCCGCGCCGCCCGCCGGAATCGAACCAAACGGAAAGCCGATCAGCGTGCCGCGAAACCACGCCGGCACCGAACGCTTCCAGTCGGCGCGGCTCATCCATAACGAGGTCAGGCGATGCCGCCCTTCGTTCGATGGCGTTTGATAGAGCAAGCTGTACAAGGCCTCGCCCACCGCAAACAAACCGACCGCCACCAGCACCACCTCGATACCGTCCACCAGTTCGGGAACGCCCAGGGTGTAGCGGGCAATGCCCGAGGTCGAGTCCAGGCCGATCAAACCGATGGTCAGCCCAACGCCCAGCGAAGCAAACCCTCGCAGCATCGAGGCGCCGAGCACCGCCGACACGGTGGTGAACGACAGCACCAGGATCGCGAAATATTCGGTCGGGCCGAAATTCAGCGCCAGCCTGGCCACAACCGGCGCAAACAGCGTCAGCAAAACCGTGGCGATGGTGCCCGCGACGAAGGAGCCTATCGCCGCCGTTGCCAGCGCAGGGCCGGCGCGGCCGTTGCGTGCCATCTGGTTGCCCTCCAGGGCCGTGACCATGGAAGACGATTCACCCGGGGTGTTGAGCAGGATCGAGGTGGTGGAACCGCCGAACTGCGCACCGTAGTAGATACCGGCGAACATGATCAGCGCGCCGGTAGGGTCGACCTTGGCGGTGATCGGCAACAGCAGGGCCACCGTCAGCGCCGGGCCGATCCCCGGCAACACACCGATGGCGGTGCCGAGCAGGCAACCGATGAACCCCCACATCAGGTTGATCGGCGTCAGTGCCGAGGAAAAACCCATCGCCAGGCTTGAAAGAATGTCCACGGTGTCTATCTCCTTTCAAAGCCAGATGTTGATCAGCGACGGCAGGGAAACCCCCAGCCCGGCGTTGAACAGCCAGTAGATCGGCAGGGTCAGGGCAATACCGATGGCCAGGTCCCGCAGCGGATGACGGCTGCCGAACCCCCGCGCCGAACAGGCGAACAACAAGCCGGCGGCCAGCACAAAACCGATGAGATTGATCAGCAGCGCCACCCCGACAAGCCCGGCGGTCACCCAGGCGGCGCCGGTTTTTCCTCCGGGCACCGTGCCCGTGTCGTCGTTATCCAGCTCGCGAAAACCGCCGCTGAGCGCCTGAAAGCTCAGCAACAGGCCCACACCGCCGAGAAACGCCGCCACGACATAGGGGTAAACGTAGGCCGGGAGGATGACGAAACCCATTTCGGGCGGAAACCGGTAGGCACCCAACGCCAACACCACGCTGATGGCGATCAGGCCGATGCCGACCGCCAATTGCGTCGGCACCACTGCGCGCAGTGTGGCCATCTCAAAGCAGCCCGACCTTGATCAGCATGGCGCGCAACCGCACGTGTTCTTCCTCGACGAATTTGCCGAACTCATCGCCGGTCAACACGCTGGGCGTCCAGGCGTTGGCCTGGATATTGTCCTGCCAGACCTTGCTGTTGGTAGCGGCCACCACAGCGTCGATCACCTCTTTGCGCTGCTGCGGGGTAAGGCCCGCCGCACCGTAAACGCCGCGCCAGTTGCCGATCGTCACGTCATAGCCGCTCTCCTTGAGGGTCGGTGCGTCAATGCCGGGAACACGCTCCGGCGCGCCGATGGCCAGGACACGGAACTGACCGCTCTTGATGTACTGGCCCAGCTCGGCGAAACCGCCGGTGATCACCTTGAGCTGGCCGCCCAGCGCCTGGGCAACCACCTCGCCACCGCCACCAAACGCCACGTAGTTCACCTTGTTGACCGGCACGTCCAGCTTGCCCGCCAGCTCGGCAATGCCGATGTGATCCACCGAGCCCTTGGAGCCGCCGCCCCAGGTGATGCTCGTCGGCTTGTCCTTGAAGGCCTTGATCAGGTCATCGAGGGTCTTGTATTCCGATTCCTTGCGCACGGCGATCACGTTGTACTCGGTGAACAACCGGGCAATGGGCGTCACATCCTTCAGGCTGATCTGCGATTTGTTCTGTTCGATGCCTGCGACCATGATCGCCCCGACCACCAGCAACGCATTCGGATCGCCCTTGGTGCTGTTGGCAAATTGCGCCAGCCCCAGGGTCCCGCCCGCCCCACCCTTGTTCTCGAAGGTCACGGCCTTGGCCGTATTGGCTTCGACCATGGCCTTGCCCAGCACACGGGCAGTCTGGTCATAACCACCGCCCACCGAGCCCGGGGCCATGAATTTCACGGTATCGAGGGCGAAGGCCGGTGCGGCAAGCACGGCAGCGGTCAAACCGGCGGCCATGCAGCGACTGAAACGACGGATCAAAGCGGACATGGGCATCTCCTGATTGCGTTGTTTTTATAGGTGCCGCTTGCCCATCGAGGTGTTCGAAGAGCATGGGCCTGCAAACAAGCTTAGGCCATGGATCCGCGGGTTGCTGCTGCCCCCCTGTGGGAGCGAGCTTGCTCGCGATGACGGAGTGTCAGTCGACATTTTCGGTGTCTGACACACCGCTATCGCGAGCAAGCTCGCTCCCACAGGGGGGTTGCGGTGTTGCCAGCGGCGTTTCATTACAACTTTGTCATCAAGTTGTTGGTCGGCTGTCCGGATCACACCGTTAGCCTGAACTCACTGTCAGGCCCGACCCGGCAGCCACCCAGCCCTTGTAGAGAGAGATTCGTCATGAAACTGTTGATCGCGGGCTTTGCCGCCCTGCTCGCCACCGGTTCGGCGTTTGCCGCCACCCAGCCCACCTCGCCGATCATCCACGACCAGGACGGCTTCTATGTCCCGGTGGAAGTGGCCAAAGTGCTGTCCATGACCGACCTCAACGGCAAGTGCGGCATCGTGCCCGCGCAGTTCAACTACCTCGACCACCAGGGCCGCGAGCATCAACTGAACTATCAGGTTCAGGGTGTGAACTGCCTTGGCGAGAACTGAGCGGATGCCTGCCGTCACCGCCGATCGGGCTACACTTGCGCCACTGATGCGCCCCCGTAGCCCGACCGAACCAGGCGGATTTTCCATGAACATCCTCGTAGTCGAAGACGAACCCAAGGCCGGCAATTACCTGCTCAACGGCCTGCAGGAACTCGGATACACCGTGAACCTGGCGCGCGACGGCGTCGATGGCCTGCACCTGGCCCTGGAACACGACTTCGATGTGATCGTGCTGGACGTGATGATGCCGAAGATGGATGGCTGGGAAGTCCTGCGCCGCCTGCGCAAGGAAGCCGACACACCGGTGCTGTTCCTCACCGCCCGGGATGACATCGCCGACCGCATCAAAGGCCTCGAACTGGGCGCCGACGATTACCTGATCAAACCCTTTTCCTTCGCCGAACTGGTGGCGCGCCTGCGCACCCTGACCCGCCGTGGCCCTACCCGGGAAGACGAACACCTGCACGTCGACGACCTGCAGATCGACGTGCTCAAGCGTCGCGTCAGCCGCGCCGGCAACCGCATCACCCTGACCAACAAGGAATTTGCCCTGCTGCACCTGTTCGCCACGCATCAGGGCGAAGTGCTGTCACGCTCGATGATCGCCTCGCGGGTCTGGGACATGAATTTCGACAGCGACACCAATGTCGTCGATGTCGCGGTGCGCCGCCTGCGCCTGAAAATCGACGATCCGTTCCAGCTCAAGCTGATCCACAGCGTGCGCGGCATCGGCTATCGCTTCGACATACAACCTTGAATGCCCCCATGAATGCCATGACGCCGCTGCGATCTGCCTCTCGTCTGAGCCACTCCTTGACCCTGCGCCTGGCGCTGGTGTTCGCCCTGCTGGCGTTTGTCTCGCTGGCGCTGCTGGGCGTGGCGCTGTACCGCGACCTGGAACGCGAGTTGATCCATCGCGACGACATTGCCCTGATCACCCGCATCGACCAGTTGCGTACCTTCCTCAACGACAGCAACACCCTGGACCTGATCAAGGCCAAACCCGCGCTGTTCCAGAACATGATGGGCAACCGCGAGGCCCTGCTGACCATCGGCACCCCGGGGCAACCGCCGTTGCTGGTGGTCAACCCGGGCAACCTGAAAATGCCGGTGCTGACCCCGGTGGCGATGGATCATCGACTGACCCTGGACGACGTGCAGCATTTACCCAACGTCAACGGCGTGCCGTTTTCCGCCCTGGCGGCGACCATCGACTCCGGGGACCTGGGCAGCCTGCAAGTGGTGACCGGGCGCCTGATGACCGAACGCACCGCCGTGCTCGCCGATTACCGGCTCAACGTCTACCTGTTCGCCACCCTGGCCGCGATTCTGCTGGCGTTGTCCGGTTATGTGCTGGTGCATCGCGGCCTGTTGCCGGTGCGGCGCCTGGCCCGCCACACCCAGAGCATCGACGTCGGCAACCTCAACGAGCGCCTCGACAGCCAGGGCGCACCGCTGGAGCTGCTGCCGATGATCGACGCCTTCAACGCCATGCTCGACCGCCTGGACAAAGGCTTTGTGCAATTGGGTCAGGTATCGACCGACATGGCCCACGAACTGCGTACGCCGATCAACAACCTGCTCGGCGAAACCCAGGTGGCCTTGCAGCAGAACCGCAGCACCGACGCCTATCAGCAGTTGCTGGCCTCCAATGTCGAAGAGCTCGAACGCCTGGCGCGCATGCTCGACAACATGCTGTTCCTGGCCCGCACCGATCCGCGCAGCGCCTTGCGCCAGCGTCAGGAACTGGATGCCGCCGACGAAATGCAACGCATGGCCGACTATTTCGAAGGCCCGGCGACCGACGTTGGCATCTGCATCAAAGCCCACGGCAGCGGCTTGATCTGGGCCGAGCCCATGTTGCTGCGTCGTGCCCTGGCCAACCTGTGCGCCAACGCCATCAAGTACGGCGCGCCGCATTCCGAGCTGTGCATTCACGCCAACCCGACCGCCAACGGCATCCAGGTGCAAGTGCGCAACCATGGCCAGACCATCCCGGCGCAGCATCTGTCACGGCTGTTCGAACGCTTCTACCGGGTCGATGAATCCCGCGAACGCTCGGCCCAATCCAACGGCCTGGGCCTGTCGATCGTGGCGACGATCATGCAACTGCACAACGGCGCCTGCCATGTCAGCAGTGCCGACGGCATCACCTGCTTCGAACTGTTTTTCCCGGCGCGGCAACAGCATGAGTAGCGCCCGGACGAAAACCGGCCGGGCACTTTCGACAAAACATCGCTCAAGGGTGCGAGTCATGGCCTAACCTCATTGGCTAAGTGACTAACAACCCGTCGAGCTCGCCGATGTTCAATGTATGGAAGTCAATGATTTACGTCGCCTTCGCACTGCTGGTGGCGACCCCGGGATGGCTGTCGGCGGCGACCATGGCCGACACCCTTGCTCCCGCCCCCACCGCCCCGGTCATCAGCATCTCCGACAGCGAATTGCTGGGGTTACAAAACCAGCTGAACAGCCTCAAGCAGCAGGTTTCCCAGGCCAGCACCTACACCCAGCTGGAAAGCTCACAGGACCTGGTGCTGGCACTGATCCAGAATATTGAAAGCCTCTCCACATCGCTGCTGCCTGGTCAGGCGCAGTTGCAGGCCCAACTCAACGTGCTGGGGCCAGTGCCGCTCGACGAGAGCCCACAGGTGACGTCTGGCATTACCACCCAACGAGACATCCTCAGCGAGCAAAAAAACAAGATCGACAACCAGCTCAAAACCCTGGCCGCGCTGAAAGTCAGTGCCGCCGAGCTGATCACCCAGATTGCCAGTATTCGCCGCAGCCTGCTGGAGGCGGAGGTGACCCAGCAGACCGCCAGCATCCTGAACCCGCGATTCTGGTCGCCCTTGTTCAATCTTCCGCTCGATGACCGCCAACGTTTCAGCACCCTCGTCCAGCAACTCAAGGCCACGCACCAGGCGGCCTGGCAACCTGGTCAACGCGCAATCACGGCCTCCCTGCTGGTTCTGGCCCTGGTCATCTGGACCCTGGGGCGAAAATTCGCCGGTCGGGGTCTGGCGTGGCTGTGCATTCATCGAATGCCCGAAGGCCGGTTACGGCGCAGCTCCCTGGCATTGGCCTCGGTACTGGCGACGGTGCTGAGCGCCGGCATCGCCCTGCAATTGCTGCACTTTGCCGCGACCCGGCAACTGCCCTACACCCCGTTGCTAGCCGATCTGGCGCAGTACCTGGAAAAGCTGGCCTATACCTGCGTGATGATCACCGGGTTGAGCCGCGCGTTGCTGTCGACCAAACATCCTTCATGGCGCCTGCCCGATATCGCCGATCCGGTGGCGCTGGCGATAGAGCCCTACCCCAGGCGGCTGGCAAGCCTGCTGCTGGTGCTGGTGACACTGGTGCAGATGAGCAACGTCACCGGCATGAGCGCCGAAGTGGTGTTGTTCGGCCGGGGAATCGTGGCGTTGGTCGTGGCACTGGTGATCGGCGCGCTGCTGTTGCGCGTCAGCAAGACCCGACGGGCGCTGATCGTTGCCGGAGAGACTCCCGAAGGCGTCACCACGTCCGCCGGCCTGATTTATGTGTTTGCCGGCGTTGCCGTGGTGGTGTCCCTGTTCGCCCTGGTGATCGGCTACGTGACGATGGCCCGGTTCATCACCTATGAAATGGTGTGGATTTTCATCGTCTTCGCCGCGTTCTACCTGCTCACGCAGGTGTACCAGGACACCTGCGAATCGCTTTTTTCACCCAGGCAACCTACCGGCAAGGCGATCAAACAGCTGCTGGGCATCGGCAATCCACGCCTGGAGCAGATATGCACCGTGTTTTCCGGGGCGGGCCGCGCCATCCTGATGCTGGTCGGCGTCATTGCGTTGTTTGTCGGCGGCGTAGGTACGACGTTCGGGCAACTGGTCACCAGCACCGCGGCCATTCTCGGTGGCGAAGGGCTGCGCAAGCTGAACATCGTCCCGGACAACTTGATGCGCGCCTTCCTGACACTGCTGATCGGTGTCTACCTGATTCGCACGCTACGCCGCTGGCTGGACGGCGAGTTCCTGCCGAAGACCGAGATGGACCCGGGCATGTGCGCCTCGCTGAGCACCCTGTTCGCCAACATCGGATACGCGTCGATCGTGCTGCTCACGCTGTCGTCGCTGGGGATCAAGTGGACCAACCTGGCCTGGATTGTCAGCGCCCTGTCAGTGGGCATCGGCTTCGGCCTGCAGGAGATCGTGAAGAATTTCATCTCCGGCCTGATTTTGTTGACCGAGCGCCCGGTGAAGGTCGGCGACCTGATCAGCATCAGTGGCGTCGAAGGCGACATACGACGGATCAACGTACGGGCCACGGAAATACAACTGGCCGACCGCTCGATCATGATCGTGCCCAACTCGCACCTGATTTCGCAGAACCTGCGCAACGTCACCCTTGGCGGCAGCGCCCAGGGCGTGGTGATACTCGAACTGATGTTCCCGCTGGATATCGATCCGGAACTGGTGCAAAACCTGCTGATGGACAGCTATACCGAGCACGAATCCATTCTGGATAAACCGGCGCCGTTCTTGCGTTTCAGCCAGTTGAAACCAGAAGGCATCACCTTGACCATCACCGGCTACGTCGGCAGCCCGCGCACGGTTGGGGCGATCAAGAGCGAGTTGCTGTTCGAAATTCTCAAGCGGCTGGGTGCCGCGGGCATTGAACTGGCGAAACCGCCACCCGCAGCGTGATTGTGGGAGCGATGGTGCAGCCGACCATCCTCTTACAGATTCACGCAAATCAAACTGTAGGAGCTGGCTTGCCAGCGATGGTCGTTAACGATAACGCGTGTGAACCGGATAAACGCGGCGCACTTGAGCCCATCGCCGGCAAGCCGGCTCCTACAAGACCGCATTATCTTGACGTTTTTCGCGAGCAAGCTCGCTCCTACAGGTTGATCAATGCGCGATACACACCGACTTGAGCTCGGTGTAGGCCTCGATCACCGCGCGACCGAACTCGCGGCCCATGCCCGATTGCTTGACGCCACCGAACGGCATTGCCGGGTCGAGCAGCACGTGGGCGTTGACCCACACCGTGCCGGCTTCGATACGTGGCACCAGGTTCATGGCTTTGCCCAGGTCGTTGGTCCACAGGCTCGCGGCCAGGCCGTAGCGGTTGTCGTTGGCCAGTTCGATCACGGCGTCTTCGTCGTCAAACGGCATCACGCCCAGTACCGGGCCGAACACTTCTTCGCGGGCCACGGCCATGCTGTGGTCGATGTCCGCCAGGATGGTCGGCTGCACGAAGAAGCCGTCGCCCTCCAGCAATTCACCGCCGGTGACCACCCGCGCACCTTCCTGGCGGGCCAGTTCGATGTGTTTGAGCACGCTTTGTTGTTGCTTGCGCGACACCAGCGGGTTGATCGCCGCGTCGCCATTCATGCCCGCGCCAATCGGCATCGCCGAGACCGCGGAGGCCAGGGCCTCGACGAATTTGTCGTGGATCGAGCGGTGCACATAGAAGCGCGATGCCGCGGCGCAGACCTGGCCGTTGTTCAGCAAGCCACCGAGGATCGCGCCTTGCACGGCTTTTTCGATGTCGGCATCGGCGAGCACGATCATCGGGTTCTTGCCGCCCAGTTCCAGGGAGAAACGCGTCATGTTTTCCATGCACGCCACGCCGACGCTCTTGCCCACGGCGGTGGAACCGGTGAACGACACCTTGCTCACCAGAGGATGCTGGGTCAACACACCGCCAACGGAAGCACCGCCACCGGTGACCACGTTGAACACGCCGGCCGGGATGCCGGCTTCCAGGGCCAGTTCCGCCAGGCGCATGGCGGTCAACGGGGTTTCCATCGCCGGCTTGATGATCACCGTGCAACCAGTGGCCAGGGCCGGCATCAGCTTCCAGGCGGCGATCAGCAGCGGGAAGTTCCATGGCACGATGCCGACCACCACGCCCACCGGCTCACGCTTGGTGAACGCAGTGAATTTCGCGCCCGGTGGCAGGGGGATCGACACGTCGAAGGTCTGCCCTTCGATCTTGGTCGCCCAGCCGGACATGTAGCGCATGAATTCCACGGTGGCGTTCAGGTCCAGCGCGCGGGCCATGTTGATCGACTTGCCCTGGCTCAGGGTTTCCAGTTGGGCCAGTTCTTCGGCGTGTTCTTCGACCAGGCGGGTGAAGTTCAGCAGGATGCGCTCACGGTCGGCCGGGCGCAGGCTCGACCACACGCCGGATTTGAACGCCTTGTGCGACGACTGTACGGCGCGCTCGACGATCTCCAGCGGCGCATCCAGGGTTTCGCACAGGGTTTGCCCGGTGGCCGGGTTGACCACGGCGATGCTGTCGCCCTCGGCAAACACCCACTGGCCGTCAATGAAGCAGCCGTGACGACGCTCGAGGAATGCAGCCACCTGGGGCAGGATTTCAACGTTGCTCATAATTCACCTTTCATTCAGGTGCAGGAGCCGACTCAAGGCCGTCTTCGCTGGCAAGCCAGCTCCCACAGGGGTTGGTGGTTGTTAGCCGGAAATTCGGCTGATCAGTGTTGTTCTTTGAGGAAGCACGCGACCGCCTGACGGTCGTCGGCGGACGCCAGGCCCATGTACGGCATGTAGGTGCCGGGCACGTAGGCCTGGGGCTGGGTGATCAATTGCGTGATGTTCTCGGCTTGCCAGCTGACGTCTTTGTCGCGCATGGCCTGGGAGTAGCTGAAGCCCGGCAGCGAGCCGGACTTGCGTCCGTACACGCCGAACAGGTTCGGCCCCATCATCCCGGTCGTACCCTGGGTCACCGCATGGCAGACGCTGCACTCAGTGGCAAACACTTGCGCACCACGCTGGGTATCCGTGGCGCACTCGGCGGCAGACACCGCTTGAACCAGGGTGAAGGACAGCAAGCCGATGAGGGACAAACGCAGCGAAGTGAACATAAGAAAACGCCCTTGAAAATCCACGCGCTCGCCAGCAGGCGAACACAACACCAAAAAACGCCGAGGCCAGGGTGCTTCGGCAGCTTGGTGGGGATTGTCGGTGGTCGCCGGCCGGCAGGTTTTGCCCTGCGTGCCAGTTATGTTGGCCGGGCTGCCAAACCGGACAATCTGGCATGCACAACCAACTAATTGGCAAACAGGGAAAAGGGCGAACGAAAGGCGCGACTTAGTATCCGGGCAGACCGCAAACCTGCGCTCAAGAACAAGAACGGATGCCACACCATGCTCAAGTCCCCCTTGCTTCGTCTCTCGACGCTCGCGCTGATGATCAGCGCCGGCCAGGCCAATGCCTATGAGCTGTACGCCGATGACGACAGCCATCTGAACGCCACCCTCGAAGCCGCGTTCGGCATTTTCCACAGCCAGGAAAACTACGCCCTGTCCGGCCGTCTCGACGAAGGTTCCTCGTCGTGGCGCGAGGGCTACATCAAATACGGTTTGAGTTTCGACAAGGGCCTGGGCGGTGCGGGCACGGCTTACGGCGCGGGCAACCTGCTCAGCTCCGGCACCTGGGGCGACGGCGATGCCGCCGGTTTCAGCGATGGCACCGAACGCACCACCAAGTTCGAAGACGCCTACCTCGGCTGGCGTTCGGCCGATCTGTTTGGTGCATTGGGCAAGGACGGTGTGGACCTGTCCTTCGGCCGCCAGAACATCGTGGTCGGTGACGGCTTCCTGATCGACGGCGACGCCCTGAACATGGGCAAGGGCCTGGCCGACGGCGAGTTCAACCGGGGCGGCGCCTACTACCTGGCCGCTCGCAAAGCCTTCGACGAAACCGCCGTATTGCGTCTGGGTGGCAAGGAAGGCTGGCGCAGCGACCTGATGTGGCTCAAGTCCGACAACCGCGCCCAGGCCAAGACCGAAATGTACGTCGGCACCCTGGAACACGTGGCCGAGGCCGGCACGGTGGGCCTGACCTACATCAAGACCACCGACATCGACGAGCAGTACGCCTCGCCGATCCAGCTCGAACGCGACGGCATGAAGACCTATAGCGTGCGCGCGGCGGGCAATGCCGGGGTGAAAGACCTGTTCCTGTCCGGCGAGTACGCCAAGCAGGACAAACCCCACGCCGCCACCGAAGACGCCTGGTACCTGGAAGCCGACTGGACCTTCTCCGACGCGACCTGGACCCCGAACGTCAGCTACCGCTACAGCCGCTTTTCGGAAGGCTACGACACCTTGTTCTACGGCATGAGCCGGGGTTATGGCACCTGGTTCCAGGGTGAAGTGGCGGGCAACTACGCCGGGCCGTTCAACAGCAACTCGCGGATTCAGAACGTCGGGCTGAAAGTCTCGCCGCTGGAAAACCTCAACCTGGGCGCGCTGTACTTCAACTTCGACACCATCGATCACAGCCTGGGCAATACCGACGGCCACGAAGTCGACCTGTATGCCGAATGGCACGTCAACGACCACCTGACCGTGATGCCGCTGGTGGGCATCTACCAGCCGGACAAGAGCGCCGAAAACGGCGGCACGCAACTGGGCAACAACGACCGGAACGTCTACGCCCAACTGCTGTTCGTCACCGGCTTCTAACCTCGGTCGTGGGCAATGGCGGCGTCATTGCCCACGTGGAAAAAGGTATTTCCAATGCACAAGAAACTCCTGACGATCCAGAGCAAGATCGCCCTCCTTGCCGGGCTCTGCCTGCTGCTGGTCGTCGGCTTGTTGATGGGCTTGTCGCTCTATCAGACCCACAAGAGCAGCCAGCAGGTTGCGCAAGCCAGCGGTGACATGCTCGCCAATGCGGCCAGGGAACACATGCAGGCCCTGGGCAAAGTGCAGGCCATGCAAGTGCAACGCACCTTCATGCAGACCCACGAATACGGCCAGGGGTTATCGCGCTACCTGTTGTACCTGCGACAGCTGCAACAACAGGGCAGCCTGACCCGCCCGCAACTGCGCCGGGAGCTGAGCACCCAGCTTCACCAGGCCTTGATCGACAAGCCCGACCTGCTCGGGCTTTATGTCATTTTCGAACCCGGTGGACTCGACGGCGACGACGCCGATTTCGCCCACCAGGCAGACATTGGTAGCAACGAAACCGGGCGCTTCGCCCTGTATTGGGTGCAGAGCAAACCCGGCGAACTGCAAGCGGTGATCGGCGACGAAGGCCTGCTTGCCAACACCGAGCTGGGGCCGAGCGGCGCGCCCTACAACGCCTTCTATACCTGCGCCCGCGACACCCGTCAGGCCTGTGTGCTCGAGCCTTATTTCGACGAAGCATCCGGCAGCCGCAAACTGGTGACCAGCGTGGCCTTCCCGTTGCTGGAAAACGGCAAGGTGATCGCCGTGGTCGGGCTCGACATCAACCTCGCCGCCCTGCAACAGAACAGCCAGGCCAGCGCCCGTGAGTTGTTCGAGGGCAACGGTCAGATCAGCATCGTCAGCCCGCGCGGGGTGATCTCTGCCAACAGCCAGGACGTCAGCCGCCTCGGCCAGCCGATGGACAACATCGAGGTGATGGACGCCTTGCACCAGGGCAAACCCAAGGTGTTTGTCGACGCCCGGCAGATCGAGGTGCTTGAGCCGCTGTCACCGATTGTCGGCGCCGCGCCGTGGGGCGTGCTGGTCGGCGTGCCGCAAGACGTCTTGCTGGCGCCGGTGACCACCTTGCAAAAAGAGCTCGATGCCCAAGGCGTGCAAAGCACCGCGCTGGAGTTGCTCCTCGGTGGCGGCTCGGCCCTGCTCGGCCTGCTGTTGATCGGGTACACGGCGCGGCGCATTACCCGGCCGCTGCAAGTGCTGACCCGCGTGATGGAGGATATCTCCCTCGGCGAAGGCGACCTGACCCGGCGCCTGCAGGTGCAATCGCGGGATGAAATCGGTCAATTGGCGACCGCCTTCAACCGCTTTGTCGAACGCATCCACCAGTCGATGCGCCAGGTGTCCTCGGCAGCTCTCGGTGTCAATGAAGGGGCGCGGCGCGTGCTGGATGCATCGAACGCTTCGCTGAGCAATTTCGACGATCAATCCACCCGCACCAGCAGCGTGGCGGCGGCGATCAACCAGTTGGGCGCGGCCGCCCAGGAGATCGCCCACAACGCCAGCGATGCCTCGCATCAGGCGTCCAGTGCCCGGCAACAGGCCGAAGACGGACGCCAGGTGGTGCAACGCACGATCGAGGTAATGAACGAACTGTCGGGCAAGATCAGTGCCTCGTGCGCCAACATCGAAGTACTCAACGACAAGACCGTGAACATCGGACAGATCCTCGAAGTGATCAAGGGCATCTCCCAACAGACCAACCTGCTGGCGCTCAACGCGGCCATTGAAGCGGCGCGGGCCGGTGAAGCGGGTCGTGGCTTTGCGGTAGTGGCGGACGAAGTGCGCAGCCTGGCCGGACGCACCCAGGCCTCGGCGCTGGAGATCCAGCAGATGATCGAAGAGCTGCAAGTGGGCGCACGGGAATCGGTCACCACCATGACCGAGAGCCAGCGCCACAGCGAAGAAAGCGTCACCATCGCCAACCTCGCCGGCTCCCGCCTGGGCAGCGTGACCCAGCGCATCGGCGAGATCGACAACGTCAACCAGTCCGTCGCCGCCGCCACGGAAGAACAGACGGCGGTGGTCGAAGCCCTTAACGTCGACATCACCCGGATCAACAGCCTGAACCAGCAAGGGGTGGAGAATTTGCAATCGACGTTGCGCGCTTGTACCGAGCTGGAACAGCAGGCCGGGCGGCTGAATCAGTTGGTGGGGAGTTTTCGGATCTGAGATCGGAGTTGCCTGATACATCGCCTTCGCGAGCAGGCTCGCTCCCACAATTGGATCTCTGCCATACACAAATCTTGTGTTCACCAGAGATCCCTGTGGGAGCGGGCTTGCCCGCGAAGAGGCCAGCACATCCAACATCACCGTCGCCTGACACACCGCCTTCGCGAGCAAGCCCGCTCCCACATATGGATTTCTGCCATACACAAATCCTGTGTTCACCAAAGATCCCTGTGGGAGCGGGCTTGCCCGCGATGAGGCCAGCACATCCAACATCACCGTCGCCTGACAC
>NZ_JBYSYZ010000035.1:0-66658 GCF_058783925.1 Pseudomonas sp. FW305-70 | reverse complement strand
CGTCAACGATGACGCTGGGTGCCTGATGCCCCGCGGCGTCCTCAAGTCCATCGCGAGCAAGCTCGCTCCTACAGGGGTTCGGCTCTAGAATGGACTGACGCAACTCATAACAACGAGAGTGACCTGATGATGCAAGCGCAACTGTTGAGTCAGCGCAGCCGGGTGTTCGACCATGCCGACCCTTACGCCGTGTCGGGCTACGTCAATCAGCACGTCGGTAACCACTGCATTCTCATGCCCCGTGCCGGCAGCCCGCTGGCCAGCCTCGATCATCGCAAGTTCGCCAGCCTCGACCTGTGCCGCATCAGCTACGGTGCCAGTGTGCGCGTGACGTCCGGCGCGCTGGACAGCATTTATCACCTGCAAGTGCTGCTGCGCGGCAACTGCCTGTGGCGTGGACACGGCCAGGAGCATTACTTCGCTCCCGGCGAATTGCTGCTGATCAACCCCGACGATCCGGTGGACCTGACGTACTCGGCCGATTGCGAGAAATTCATTCTCAAGGTCCCGACCCGCTTGTTTGAATCAGTCTGCGATGAGCAGCGCTGGCGCTATCCGGAGCAGGGCGTGCGGTTTCTGGAAAACCGTTATCAGCTCAATGAACTGGAAGGTTTCGTCAACCTGTTGGCGATGATCTGCCAGGAGGCCGAATCCACCGAGCAGATCCCCAGGGTGCAGGAGCATTACACGCAGATCATCGTCAGCAAGATGCTCAGCCTGATGAAGACCAACGTCAGTCGCCTCGATCCGGGCTCGCAGACAGCCACGTTCGAAGCGATTGCCGATTACATCGCCCATAACCTCAAGCAGGACATCGACAGCGAAGCACTGGCGCGCCAGGCCCACATGAGCCTGCGTTCGCTGTATGGACTGTTCGAACGCAATGCCGGTGACACGCCGAAGAACTACATCCGCCGCAAGCGCCTCGAGTGCATCAACGCCTGCCTCAGCGACCCGACCTGCAACGTGCGCAACATCACCGAAGTGGCCATGGACTACGGCTTCCTGCACCTGGGACGGTTCTCCGACAGCTACCGCAAGCAGTTCGGCGAATTGCCGTCCGATACCCTCAAGCGTCGGTATTGAGTTCACCCGATAATTTGTGGCGAGGGAGCTTGCTCCCGCTCGGCTGCGAAGCAGTCGCAAATTCGGTGGTCGCGGTGTTTCTGGTTCACCGAAGTTGCAGGTTTTGGGGCCGCTGCGCGACCCAGCGGGAGCAATCTCCCTCGCCACAGGTTTAGCCTTTCCCATCCAATACCCCCATTGCACAAAACGGATAAAGGTCTGCACCCCGCGGATACTCCCGCCTGATCCACCGTCCTAGCATGGCCCTGCCTGAACAATAACAATGGAGGCGGTGGCCATGACCCTGCGACCCGAATATTTGCATTCCCTGCTTGAAGACGATCCCGAGCAGGGCCTCTATCGCTGCAAGCGCGAGATGTTCACCAACCCGCGTCTGTTCGATCTGGAGATGGAACACATCTTCGAAGGCAACTGGCTGTACCTGGCCCACGAAAGCCAGATCCCCAACATCAACGACTTCTACACCACGACCATGGGGCGCCAGTCGATCTTCATCGCGCGCAACAAGGACGGTGTGCTCAACGCCTTCATCAACGCCTGCAGCCACCGTGGCGCGACCCTGTGCCGGCACAAGTCCGGCAACAAGAGCTCCTACACCTGTCCTTTCCACGGCTGGACCTTCAACAACTCCGGCAAGCTGCTCAAGGTCAAGGACCCGGCCAACGCCGGTTATCCCGCGAGCTTCAACTGCGAAGGCTCCCACGACCTGACCCGCGTTGCGCGGTTCGAGTCCTATCGCGGCTTCCTGTTCGGCAGTCTCAAGGCCGATGTTGTGCCACTGGTCGAGCACCTGGGCGAGTCGGCGAAGATCATCGACATGATCGTCGACCAGTCCGCCGATGGCCTGGAAGTGCTGCGCGGCTCCTCCAGCTACATCTACGAAGGCAACTGGAAACTCACCGCCGAAAACGGCGCCGACGGCTACCACGTCAGCTCCGTGCACTGGAACTACGCGGCCACCCAGAACCAGCGCAAGCAGCGTGAAGCCGGTGACACCAACCCGACCATGAGCGCCGGCAGCTGGGCCAAGCAGGGCGGTGGTTTCTATTCCTTCGACAAGGGCCACATGCTGCTCTGGACCCGTTGGGCCAACCCCGAGGACCGCCCGCTGTACGAGCGCCGCGATGAGCTGGCGCAGGATTTCGGCAAGGCTCGCGCCGACTGGATGATCGAGAACTCGCGCAATCTGTGCCTGTACCCCAACGTGTACCTGATGGACCAATTCAGCTCGCAGATCCGTATCGCCCGGCCGATCTCGGTCAACCGCACGGAGATCACCATCTACTGCATCGCCCCCAAAGGCGAGAGCGACCACGCCCGTTCCAGCCGGATTCGTCAGTACGAGGATTTCTTCAACGTCAGCGGCATGGCCACGCCGGACGATCTGGAGGAATTCCGTTCCTGCCAGACCAGTTACCAGGGCAGCGTCACCACCTGGAACGACATGTCACGTGGCGCCGAGCACTGGATCGAAGGTGCAGACGAAGCCGCCAAAGAGATCGACCTGCACCCGCTGCTCAGTGGTGTGCGCACCGAGGACGAAGGCCTGTTCGTGCTGCAACACAAGTACTGGCAGCAGACCATGCTCAAGGCCCTGGCGGCCGAACAATCGAAACTGATCGCCGTGGAGGACGTGCAATGACGATTTCCCATGACACCGTGCGCGACTTTCTCTACCGCGAAGCGCGTTACCTCGACGACCGCCAGTGGGACGAATGGCTGGAGCTGTACGCACCGGATGCGACGTTCTGGATGCCGTCGTGGGACGACAACGACGAGTTGACCGAGGACCCGCAACGGGAAATCTCGCTGATCTGGTACGGCAACCGCACCGGCCTGGAAGACCGCGTCTTCCGCATCAAGACCGAGCGCTCCAGCGCCAGCGTGCCGGACACCCGCACCTCCCACAACATCAGCAACATCGAGCTGCTCGAACAAGCCGACGGACTGTGCAAGGTGCGCTTCAACTGGCACACCCTGAGCTTTCGCTACAAGACCGTCGACAGCTATTTCGGCAGCAGTTTCTACACCCTCGACGTGCGCGGTGAAAACCCGTTGATCAAGGCCAAGAAAGTGATCCTGAAGAACGACTACGTTCGTCAGGTCATCGATGTTTACCACTTGTGAGGCTGGCGTCATGACCCATTCCATTGCGTTCAATTTCGAAGATGGCGTCACCCGTTTCATCGACGCCAACGTGGGCGAGACCGTGGCCGATGCCGCTTACCGCCAGGGCATCAACATCCCGCTGGACTGCCGCGACGGTGCCTGCGGCACGTGCAAGTGTTTTGCCGAAGCCGGCCAGTACGATTTGGGCGAGGAGTACATCGAAGACGCCCTCAGCCCTGAAGAGGCCGCGCAGGGTTTTGTCCTGACCTGCCAGATGCGCGCCCAGAGCGATTGCGTGGTGCGTGTACCGACGTCCTCCGAGGTCTGCCGCACCCGTCAGGCCAGCTACGACGCGACCATCAGCGCTGTGCGCCAGCTGTCCGACAGCACCATCGCCCTGTCGATCAAGGGCGAAGCCCTGAGCAAACTGGCGTTCCTGCCGGGGCAGTATGTGAACCTGGGAATCCCCGGCAGCGAACAGACCCGTGCCTACTCGTTCAGCTCGTTGCAGCGCGATGGCGAAGTCAGCTTCCTGATCCGCAACGTGCCCGGCGGCTTGATGAGCAGTTTCCTCACCGGCATGGCCAAGGCCGGCGATTGCATGAGCCTGGCAGGTCCCTTGGGCAGTTTTTATCTGCGCGACATCCGCCGGCCGCTGTTGCTGCTGGCCGGTGGTACCGGGCTGGCGCCGTTCACCGCGATGCTGGAGAAGATCGCCGAGCAGGGCAGCGATCATCCGCTGCATCTGATCTACGGCGTGACCCACGATTTCGACCTGGTGGAAATCGACCGCCTCGAAGCCTTTGCCGCGCGCATCCCCAACTTCACCTTCAGCGCCTGCGTCGCCAGCCCCGAGAGCCAGCATCCGCTCAAGGGCTACGTGACCCAGCATATCGAGCCAAAGCATTTGAACGATGGCGACGTCGACGTCTACCTGTGCGGCCCGCCGCCGATGGTCGAGGCGGTCAGCCAGTTCATTGGCGAGCAAGGCATCGCGCCTGCGAACTTCTACTACGAAAAATTCGCCGCCAGCGCGGCGTGAGTCCTGCACAAATTCTCTGCCAGGTAACTACCCAATGTGGGAGCGGCGGTGCGGCGATCCGACTTGCTCGCGAAGAGGCCGGAACATTCAGCATTGATGTCGTTTGTCAGTCCGCTTTCGCGAGCAAGCCCGCTCCCACAGTTGATGGGGGGCGACCGCAGATTTTGTGTACGACACAGATCCATTGTGGGAGCGGCGGTGCGGCGATCCGACTTGCCCGCGAAGGGGCCGGAACATTCAGCATTCAGGTTGCCTGTGAGTCAGCAATCGCGAGCAAGCTCGCTCCCACAGTTGATGAGGGGTGACCGCACGACACAGATCCATTGTGGGAGCGGCGGTGCGGCGATCCGACTTGCCCGCGAAGGGGCCGGAACATTCAGCATCCAGGTTGCCTGTGAGTCGGCAATCGCGAGCAAGCTCGCTCCCACAGGATTGGGTTTCGACCGATATATCGTCATTGACCGATGAGGTACACATGAACAGATTTCACGAAAAAGTCGCGCTGATCACCGGCGCTGCCCAAGGCATCGGGCAGCGGGTGGCCGAGCGCATGGCAGCCGAAGGGGCGAAGCTGATCCTGGTGGATCGTTCCGAGCTGGTGTTCGAAGTGCAGCAACAATTGGCCGCGACCACTCAGGTGTTGGCCCTGACCGCCGACCTTGAGCAATACGACGAATGCAGCCGGGTGATGCAAACCGCCGTCGAGCGCTTCGGGCGCCTCGATGTGCTGGTCAACAACGTCGGCGGCACCATCTGGGCCAAACCGTTCGAGCACTACGAGGCATCGCAGATCGAGGCCGAGGTGCGTCGTTCGCTGTTCCCGACCCTGTGGTGTTGCCATGCCGCGCTGCCGTTCATGCTGGAGCAGGGCAGCGGGGCGATCGTCAACGTCTCTTCCATCGCCACCCGCAGCCTCAACCGCGTGCCCTACGGTGCGGCAAAGGGTGGGGTCAATGCCTTGACCGCTTGTCTGGCGTTCGAAACCGCTGGTCGTGGCGTGCGGGTCAACGCCACGGCGCCTGGCGGCACTGAAGCACCGCCGCGACGCATACCCCGCAATGGTGACGGGCAGAGCGAGCAGGAAAAACTCTGGTACCAGCAGATCGTCGACCAGACCCTCGACAGCAGTCTGATGAAACGTTACGGCACCCTGGATGAGCAGGCGGGGGCTATTCTGTTTCTGGCCAGCGACGAAGCGTCCTATATCACCGGCATGGTCATGCCCGTGGGCGGCGGCGATCAGGGCTGACGCGAGCGACGAGCAACCCCATCGGCAAACGGAGTCATGGTGATGAGTGACAAACCCACGATCGTGCTGGTCCATGGTTTCTGGGGCGGTGCCGCCCACTGGAACAAGGTCATCGTCAAATTGCTCAGCCGGGGCGACACGCACATTCGTGCCGTCGAATTGCCGCTGACTTCGCTGGCTGATGATGCCGAGCGTACGCGCAAGATGGTCGCCCAGGTGCCCGGTCCGGTGCTGCTGGTGGGGCATTCCTATGGCGGCGCGGTGATCACCGAAGCCGGCGATCAGCCGAATGTGGTCGGGCTGGTGTACATCGCCGCGTTCGCCCCGGACGCTGGTGAAAGCCCCGGCGGTATCACGCAACGGCACCTGCCTGCGGCAGCGGCCAACCTGACGCCGGACAGCGACGGTTATCTGTGGGTCAAGCCCGAGCTCTACCACGAGAGCTTCTGTCAGGACTTGCCGGCGACCGAAGGGTTGGTCATGGGCCTCACCCAGAAAGCGCCGCTGGCGAGTACCTTCGGCGATACCATTGGCACGGTGGCCTGGAAGAACAAGCCATCCTGGTATCAGATCTCGACCGCAGACCGGATGATCGCGCCACAGAACCAGCAATGGATGGCCGCGCGGCTCAACGCCCGGGAGATTCTGACCTTGAACGCCAGTCATGCGTCATTGGCGTCGATGCCCGCCGAAGTGGCGGCCTTGATCGACAGGGCTGCGACGGCGTTGGCTAAAGCCTAGGGTTGGCAAGGGAATTTCCATGGCGACGTCTGGTCGGTATTTTGGAGAAGGGCGGGTGTAAGGTAAACAAGTCAACCTGATAGCACTGCCCAGGAGGAGGTGACCATGAACGTTTCGATGCTGAACAAGATGCATATGAACGGCTATGACGTACTCAGCGTGAACAACGGCCCCTGGCGGGTATGCACCCGGAGTGACCGGCTTGGCTCGTTCAACAGTCGAGAAGAGGCACTGGCGTTTGCCGCGTCACTGCCCGGCTACAGGGCGCGTGCCGGCCGCCATCAAACAAAATGACGTCAATCTCCTGTAGGAGCGAGCTTGCTCGCGATGGACGTCAACGATGACGCGCCCTGTCTGAATGAACGCGTTGTCCGGACGTTTATCGCGAGCAAGCTCGCTCCTACAGTGTTAATAGCCACCGCCTCCACTGGGGCGGGAGGGTTCCCGGGCCTTTTGCTGCGTGTGACTCCATTGCGCGCAGGTCATGAAGCCCTTGTGGTCGACCATGCCGCGGCCATCGAAACTGACGTTGTATGCCTGCTGATGGCCTTCGTGAGTCAGTTTGTAGTCAAAGCAGGTACCGGGTTCAACGGTACGATCGGTGACCGCCAGGGGCTGGCCGCCGATTTGCCGGACTTGCTCGCGGGTCATGCCGGTGTCGACTTTCGCCACCAGCGGCTGGTCCTGATAGATCGAGTGGGTGCTGCAGCCTGTCAACGCGGTCAGTGCGACGACCAGCGTGAATAGAGGCCTGTTCATGGCAGCGCTCCCGCTATTGAGCCTTGTTGCGGCTAATGACCTTGGCTTTCACTTCCTCGGCATAGCCGGACAGTTTTTCTTCATCACCCTGAAACAAGGCACACAGTCTTTGCACGGCTTGCGCGTCGACTTCGCTGCCGAGCTGGCGCAACTGCTGTTCTATGCGCAAAAGCTCTACCGCCGACCAGCGCAAATCTGACGCAAGCCCTTGCAGATCACGCCGAAGTTGCTGTTCCGATTCGTTAAGCCACATGATGATCTCCTGAACGCTGCATTCCGCAATTTTAGACCCGTTTACCGGACCGGATGTTGTGTTCATCTGAATCAGCGGGGTTTCCTTTGGTCGGGAAAAGCGAACGGGAAAATGCGCTGTCTGCTCTAGGGGGCGTTCTCACGGCAGGACAATGTCAAATGACAGCCTGCAAGGAACTAACTGGGCGAAGTGATATCAATGACTCGCCGAATCGTCGGGATGGATGTACGGTCGACGGCAAGCTACATTTTCTCTTTTCGAATTTAAGGAAGCAGCATGCGGATGTTGATGGGGGGAGTCGCGCTGGCATTGCTGGGCGGATGTTCGTTGCCGGCCTCGCTGGTACCGGGCGAGCCGAATTTCAGCAAGCACAGCGAGAAGACGCCAAAAGAGTATGCGGCGTGCGTTTTGCCCGCCTGGCAGACGGAAGTATCGAATACGACCCAGATTTCGATTTCCAACGGCTACCGGATCACCGCACCGAGCGTGATAACGGCCGATGAAGTGCTGGATATCGTGAAACACAAGGACGGCAGCCGGGTTTCGCTGTATCAGGGGCCACCTTGGGCCAAATCCGGCGACCTGCGCAAAATAGTGCGCGACTGCCTGTAAGTGCGAGCGGGTGAAAATCGGTCACCGACTGTTTTTCGCCTGAACCTGGAAAAACCGGATGCCTGGCGTGCATCCGGTTTTTTATAGGGGTCAGTCTGAAAGGTGGGTCGCAGGAATGATCTGCTCAATGGCCTGGGCGCTGCTTTTCCTTTCCCGACGCTCGTTCATCCAACTCTCCACCTTGACGCCGAATTCTGCCGGGGCCTTACGCCCGAATTTCCTGGCAATGTCGAGGATGGTTTGCTGGGCGAGGGCCTCTTCCATGCGTTTTTGCGCAACCATCATCGCCCCATGGACCGCACACGGACCATCCAGTGCCCAGGCCGGCGGGGTGCCGTCAAACACTGCGCAACGGCCGCGGATCTCCCGACAATCGAAGATCGACTTGCGACCGTCGATGGCATTGACGATATCCAGCAGGGTGATTTCGTCGGCGGGCCGGGCCAGCTTGAAGCCTCCGCGCATGCCTTCGGTGGCAACCACCAGCTTGCCTTTGGCCAGCTTGGTGAAGATCTTCGCCAGATAGTCCAGGGGAACGCCTTGCAGTTCGGCCAGGTCGCGCACACTCGCTTCACGGGAGTCGCCACCGTTGCCAACGAGAAAAAGCAGACAGTGGATGCCGTACTCGACACCTGCGCTGTAAAGAGACATACAAATCTCCGACTTAATTAGTCGCCAATTCTAGCAGCCGGGCCTAAGCCAGGCAACGAATCGTCGCGCCCTGAAATTTTTTATTCAGCTCGAAAAATCCTTGCCATGCACGTTCTTGAGGCTTTTCTGTGAAGGCATCGACGCGTTCGATGGCAGCCATCAAAAAAAACCGGTTGCAGGATTTAACTAGGATCAATACAGTCGTAGTTGTTCGAGCGGCACAGAT
Source organism: Pseudomonas sp. FW305-70 (assembly GCF_058783925.1). Classification (NCBI taxonomy): domain Bacteria; kingdom Pseudomonadati; phylum Pseudomonadota; class Gammaproteobacteria; order Pseudomonadales; family Pseudomonadaceae; genus Pseudomonas; species Pseudomonas sp. FW305-70. Next base: position 57,930 of record NZ_JBYSYZ010000035.1, on the reverse strand, counting down.
CGGCGGTTCTCGAAAAACACCGACCTCATGCCGGCTCCCGATGAGCGTGACTCACAACCCTTGTTTATCCCCTGGAGTTAAAGATGAAACAGCACATTCTGGTGATCGGCGCAGGTTTTGGTGGCATGTGGACCGCTTTGAGTGCCACGCGCCTGTTCGACATTCACGGCCACAACGACGTAGAAGTGACCGTGCTGGCGCCCCAGGCCGAGCTGCGTGTGCGTCCGCGCTTCTACGAACCGAACGCCCACCAACTGGCTGCGCCGATCGGCGATCTGTTCGATGCTGTAGGGGTCAGGTTCATCAAGGGCGCGGCGCAGACCATCGATGTCGAGCAAAAGCAGGTCGGCTATGTCGATGCCGCCGGTGCCCGACAGGTCTGCAGCTACGACAAACTCGTTCTGGCCACCGGCAGCGGCCTGGCTTCGCCAAACATTCCGGGCGTGGCCGAACATGCGTTCGACGTCGACCAGATCGAACAGGCCGTGCGCCTGGAAAACCACCTCAAGGCGCTGGCCAATCAGCCTGAAAGCAAGGCGCGCAACACGGTGGTGGTGGCCGGTGGCGGTTTCACCGGGATCGAAACGGCGACTGAAATGCCGACCCGCCTGCGGGCCATCCTCGGCGACCGTGCCGACATCAATGTGATCATCGTTGACCGTGGCGATAAAATCGGCGGCTCGATGGGCGAGGAAATCGCCGAATCGATCGTCGAGGCCAGTGTGGCAACCGGTGTGAAATGGCACCTGAAAGCCTCGGTCGTGTCGGTCGATGCCAACGGCGTCACCCTGTCCGACGGTGCGCGTATCGATGCCAGGACCGTGGTCTGGACCACCGGCGTTCGCGCCAGCTCCCTGACCGAACAGATCCCGGCCGAACGCGATCGCCTGGGCCGCCTGCATGTCGACGCTCACCTGAAAGTGATTGGCCAGGACGACATCTTCGCCACCGGCGACGTGGCTTACGCAGCCAGTGACGAGATCGGCAACTACGCCCTGATGACTTGCCAGCACGCGATTTCGCTGGGCCGTCATGCCGGCAACAACGTGGCGGCGCAGATCCTCGGGGTCGACCCGACGCCGTACAGCCAGCCCAAGTACGTGACCTGCCTGGACCTCGGTGCCTGGGGCGCGGTCTACACCGAGGGTTGGGACCGCCAGGTCAAGTTGATCAAGCAAGAGGCCAAGGCATTGAAGACCCAGATCAACACCCAGTGGATCTACCCACCGGCGGCAGATCGAGTCACCGCACTGGCTTCGGCGGATCCGATGATTCCTGTGGCCTGATTGATTCGAACATCGCGCCTGATTGAAGAAGTCCCGCTCGGGTTCGCCCGGGCGGGATTTTTTTACGCCTCGATTGCCTGCGTGAAATTAACCGTGTATTTTTTCATGAAATTAAAAATACAAAATTTCACGAGGCCGTATGTTTCAGCAATCAACCCGGCATGTCGCCAGTTACTACGCCCATAGCTGCGCCGATCGACTGGTCAATCGCACCGCACTGGAAGGTGAGCAAGACACCGAAGTGCTGATCATCGGGGCCGGTTTCAGTGGACTGCACACGGCGTTGCGCCTGGCGCTGGCCGGCAAGCGCGTGACCCTGCTCGAAGCCAGCCGGGTGGCCTGGGCCGCGTCCGGGCGTAATGGCGGGCAGGCGATTCTCGGCTGGTCGTGCGACATGCCACCGCTGGAAGCGGCGCTGGGATACGAGCGGGCGCGGCGATTGTGGGACGGCATGCGCTGGGCCGCGCGCGAATTGCGTGATCTGCCTGGCCGCCATGAGTTCGATTGCGACTATCGCGCCGGCCATCTCTGGACTTCGGTGATGCCGCGGCGAGTGGGGCTGCTGACCGAGTGGCAGCAGGAGGCCAGCCACAAGTGGGGTCACGACAAACTGCAATTCATCCCCCGGCAACAGCTGCCGGAATGGGTGGCCAGCGAGCGTTATCAGGCCGGCCTGTTCGACCCCGAGGGCGGGCATTTGAACCCGCTGAAACTGGCGCTGGGTCTCGCGGATGCGGTTGAGCGGGCTGGCGGCCGTATCTATGAGCAAAGCAAGGCGCTGAGTTATGGCGAGGAGGGCGAAGGCTTTGTGGTCACGACCGAACGCGGTCGTATTCGCGCCGATGTGCTGGTGCTGGCGTGTAACGCCTACCTCGATCGGCTCGACCCGCAACTGGCCAGTTGCGTGTTGCCGGTCGGCACCTATCAGGTCGCGACCGCGCCGCTCACCAAGGACCAGGCCACTGCGCTGCTGCCGAGTAACGTGTGCGTGACCGACAACCAGTTCGTGCTCGATTATTTCCGCCGCACCCCGGATAACCGCCTGCTGTTCGGCGGTGGTTGCACTTACCTGGGCGGGATGCCCAAGGACATCGCCGCGGCGACCCGGCCGTTCCTGGAGCGAGTGTTCCCGCAGCTCACGGGCGTGGCGCTGGAGTTTGCCTGGGGTGGACACATCGACCTGACCCTCAAGCGCACGCCGGATATCGGGCGGCGCGGCGATCTGTACTGGATGCAGGGCTATTCCGGGCATGGCGTGCTGCCGACACTGGCCGCGGCGCGGGCGGTGTCCGACGCGATCCTCGGTCAGCCCGACGAACTGTCCCTGTACCAGGGCCTGAACAACGGCAGTTTTCCCGGCGGCAAATACCTGGCCGCGCCGCTGGAAGCCATCGGCAAGGCCTGGTATCGACTGCGCGACAGCATTTGAAGCGACACTTTCTGGAAGCCTCAAGATGGACATGCAAGAAGAGATCTCGGCGCTGGCGATCCTGATCCAGGACCTGCGCAAGCACAAGAAGTACACCCTCAAGGAACTGGCGGACAAAATCGGCCGCTCCGTCGGTTTTCTGTCCCAGGTCGAGCGCGGCCTGTCGCGCCCGACGGTGGCGGATCTGACCGCGATCAGCGAAACCCTCGGCGTGCCGACCACCTATTTCTACAGCCTGCCCAAACCCATGGCGTTGTCCTGGGTCACCCGCCCGGACGAACGCCGCACGCTGTACTACGCCGACGGCATCACCGACATCCTCGTTTCGCCAAAAATGCGCGCGTCCTTCTCGATGCTTGAAAGCCAGCTCGAACCCGGCGCCAGCAGCGGCGACCGGCACATGAAGGACAGCTCGGAGCAGGGCGGTTATGTCCTCGAAGGGCAACTGACCCTGTGGCTCGACGACAACGAACCGGTGACCCTGCATCCCGGCGACAGCTTTCAACTGGCCAGCCATGCGCACTGCCGCTACGGCAACCTGTCCGACCAACTGACCCGCGTGCTTTGGGTTTACACCTGATAACAACAAGGAACAAGACGATGGATGCCGTGTGCTCTGAACTGCTGGCCGAAGTTCGCAACTTCCGCCACTGCAACCCCGAAGTGCGTTATGTCGACCTTATCTCCCTGGACATTCCGGGGCATTTCTACGGCAAGCGCTACCCGATCGAGATGCTGGAGAAAGTCGCTGCCGGCAGTGCACTGAAACTGCCGCAAAACTGCGTGCTGCTCGGCACCCAGGGCGGGCTGTTCAAGATTGGTGACTACTGCTTCAACGATGGCGACCCGGATGCGCTGCGGCGTTTGGTGCCTGGCACCTTGAAGCTGGTGACCTGGGAAAAGCAGCCTCTGGGCCAGATGCTGATCACCTCCGACGGCACGGAAAAACCCATCGAATTCGAACCCCGTGAAGTGCTGGCCCAAGTGCTGAACCGCCTGCACCGTAAAGGGATTTTTCCGGTGGTGGCCTTCGAGCTGGAGTTTTACCTGTTCGACAGCCGCTTGAAGGACGGCCTGCCACAGTTCCCCCGCGATGAATTGACTGGCGACGCCGATGATCAGCCGAACATGCACATCGAACGCTTGTCGCGCTTCGCCCCGGTACTCGATGAAATGGTCGAGACCGCGCGAGCCCAAGGCATCGATGCCACGGTGATTACCGCCGAACTCGGCCCGGGCCAGTTCGAAATCAACTTCGGCCATTGCGATGAAGGCCTGCGTGCCGCCGACTGGGCCGCCCTGTTCTGCCGCAGCACCCGGGGCGTGGCGCTCAAGCACAACCTGCGCGCCAGCTTCATGGCCAAACCCTACTTGCAACACCCCGGCAGCGGCATGCACGTGCACGTCAGCCTGTATGACCAGGCCGGCAACAACCTGCTGGCGGCCAACGGTCAGCGGGCGCTGCGCCATGCCGTGGCCGGTTGCCTGGAGGTGTTGCCGCACTGCATGCCGATCTTTGCCCCGAACCACAATGCAATGCGTCGCTTGAGTGGCACGGTGAACGTGGCGTCCCGCGCCAGTTGGGGCTTCGAGGATCGCGATGCGTGCTTGCGCATTCCGGAGTCGGACGTCAAGAACCTGCGCATCGAACATCGCCTGGCGGGCGCCGATGCCAACCCGTATCTGGCGCTGGCGGCGATCCTGGTGGGGTTGGAGCAGGGCCTGGAAGGGGAGCGCGAGCCGATTGCACCGCTCAACGAAGACCGCAGCAGTGGCATCGATTTCCCGTTGGAAATGCTCGAAGCGGTGCAGTCCATGCAACATCATTCAGCCGTGCGCGAAGGCTTGGGGGCGGAGTTTGTGGACGTCTATTGCGAAAACAAACGGCAGGATCATCTAGCATTTCTGCATGACATCAGCGCGCGTGAGTATCGCTGGTTCTTGTAGTCGCCCTTAGAAAACATGTGGATATATAAGGGCTTAGAGCGTTTAGTAACTGGATAGTGAATAAAAATATCTTGTTACAGGCCGAAATATTCCGTAATATCCGCGCCGCGTTCACCACCACGGTTTATGCATTTTTAAGTCCCGGGCGTCCATCAGCTGCCCGGGATTTTTTTTGCCTGATTTTTGTTGATTGCCATTGGTGGCGAGGGAGCTTGCTCCCGTTGGGCTGCGTAGCAGCCCTAAAAATCGGAATTCATACTGTCAGGCGTCAATTGGGTTCGCTTCGCGACCCTACGGGAGCAAGCTCCCTCGCCACAGATTGTGTGCGCCGCTTCATCAGCCAGTAATAACTCACCGCCGGCACCAGCAACCCGACCACCCACGCCAGATCCACCCCGTCCAGCGCCGTGGCCACCGGGCCGACGTACAGCGTGGTGTTCATGAACGGAATTTCCAGGGCGATCGCCAGCAGGAAACTGCCGCAGGCAATCCGGTTGACTCGCCCGTAGATCCCGTCCAGGTCGAAGATGTCGTCAATCCGGTACTGGCCTTTGCGCAGGCAGTAGTAGTCCACCAGATTGATCGCTGTCCACGGGATCAGGAAGTAGCTCATGAAGAAGATGAAGTTCAGGAAGAAGTTGATGAAGTCGTCCTGACTGATGGTGCACAGGGCCGTGGCCACCAGGCTGATCAGCAGCATGAACACACCGCGCACCCGCGGCGTCACCTTGAGTCGGGCGAATGGCTCGATCACGGTGATGGTCGACATGAACGCGCCGTATAGGTTGAACACGTTGATCGACACCTGGCCATAGACGATGAAGGCGAACAGCAGTACTGCGCCAGTGCCGAACAGACCGGCGACATGCCCGCCGACGTTGCTGGAAAAGTCGCCGATGCCGACGCTCAGGATCGCCCCGAGAATCATCATCCACGCACCACCGCTGACCGTGCCGGCGTAGCTGTACCAGAACACTTGCGCAGTCGGTGTGTGGCTCGGCAGGTAGCGCGAGTAGTCGGCGACATAAGGCGCGTAGGACAGTTGCCAGGTCACGGCGATGCTCACCGCCACCAGGAACTTCGACAACGAGAAACCGGTCGGCAGCCATTGTTCGGCCGGGATCGGCAACTGCAAGGCGAGCACCGTGGCGGCCACGAACACCACCAGCGACAGGATCGACAGCAGCTTCTGCAAACGGTGAATCAACCGATAGCCATAGAGGGCGACGACAAAGCACAACGCGCCGATCAGGTAGATGTTGCCGGACATCGGCAGCGGGCTGACGGACTCCAGCGCCTGGGCCGCGAGCAAGGTGTTGCTGACGAAAAAACCCAGGTAAATCAGCATCACGAACAGCAGCGGCAACACCGCCCCCAGCACGCCGAATTGCGCCCGGCTCTGGATCATCTGTGGAATGCCCAGCTTCGGTCCCTGGGCCGAGTGGGAGGCCATGAAAATCGCCCCCAGCAACGAGCCGACAATGATCGCCAGCGCACTCCAGAACAGGTTGAGCCCCATCACCACCGGCAACACGCCGGAGGCGATGGTGGTGATGTTCATGTTGGCGCCGAACCAGATATAGAACAGCGAACCCGGTTTGCCGTGGCGTTCGGTGTCGGGGATGAAATCGATGCTTCTTTTTTCGACTTGCATGGCGATCACTCCTGAGTCCGGACGAGACGGGATTGCAGACGGGCGATGGTGCTTTGCAGCTCATGGGGTTGGTGGGCAAACAAGTCCGGACGCTCGGGGATCAGGCTCAGGTAGTCGCGCTGTTCCAGGGCGCGCACGCATTCGGTCGTGGTGAGGATTTCCAGCGAGTAGACCCAGTTGGCCATGATCAGCAGAGCCGAGTAATGCCCGGCCTCGGTGGTCGTGGTGCAGGCATCGCTGACCAGGCGCACGCGATAGCCCAGGGCAAAGGCATCGAACACGCTGGTCAGGACGCAGACGTCGGTCAACACGCCGCAGATGATCAGCGTGTCGACCTCCATGGCCCTGAGTCGGGCATCGAGGTCGGTGCGGTGGAAGGCACTGTACCGGCCCTTGTCGATGACCCATTCACCGGACTGCGGCGTCAGCGACTCGATGATTTCCACTTGCCGGGTGCCGGCGCGGTAACCGCCGGGGCCACCGTCGGCGGCCAGGGGTTCGCCGTGGGGCAGGTCACTGCCGTCGGCCTGATTGATGTGGCGGGTATAGATGACAGGCATCCGCTGATGGCGGGCGGTATCGAGCAGGGCGGCGGTATGGGCGACCACCCTGTCGAGGTTCTCCAGGACGAAGCCGTCCTCCTGCTGCATGTCGATGATCAACAGCGCGTTGTTATTGTTCATTGGGCAAACCTGATCAAAGGCGAATACAAAGCACCGCACGAGACGCGGGGTGCGTGATTGGCTGTTCGGGTGGGCTCAGTGAACTATTTGCCAGAAGCCGTTCTGCTTGGCCGAAACGCTGGCGCGCAGGCGCTTGAAATGCAGGTGCGAGGCGGTCCATTCACCGCGCAGGTAAGCCCGCGCGGCGCCGGAGGGAAGGGCGAGTGATGGGAGACGATCAGTGATCATTGGAATCGACTCTTGTGGGGGCGCGCTTGCTCCCACAGGACAAATGCGTACCTGTAGGAGCGAGCTCGCTCGCGAAAAACTCTGGACAACGCGTTCATTCAGATGGTCCGCGTTATCGTTGGCGTCCATCGCGAGCAAGCTCGCTCCTACAGTTGATGTCGCGGGGCGGCGTAATCAGCGAAACGCTGGCACCACATGCTTGATGAACAGCTCCAGGGATTTTTTCTTCTGCGCGTGGGGCAGGCTGTTATCGCACCAGAAGCTGAATTCGTCGACCCCCAGTTCCTGGTAGTACTTGATGCGCGGAATGATTTCTTCCGGGGTGCCGATCATGGCGGTCTTGTGCAGGCTCTCCAGTTCGAACTCGGGGCGACCGGCGAATTTCTCTTCCGGGCTCGGCGCGAGGAAGCCGTTGACCGGGGTGGTCTTGTTGCCGAACCAGGCATCGAAGGTGCGGTAGAACTTCGAGATCGCCTTGGCCCCGACTTCCCAGCCTTGCGGATCGTCGGCGGTGTGCACGTGGGTGTGACGCAGCACCATCAGTTGCGGGCGCGGCACGTCCGGGTTGTTGTCCAGGGCGGCCTGGAATTTGTTCTTCAGGTCGAGGACTTCTTCGTCGCCTTTCATCAGCGGCGTGACCATGACGTTGCAGCCGTTGGCCACCGCGAAGTTGTGCGAGTCCGGGTCGCGGGCGGCGATCCACATCGGCGGGTTCGGTTGCTGGATCGGCTTGGGCACGCTGGTGGAGGTCGGGAATTTCCAGATGTCGCCGTCATGGGCGTAGTCGCCGTTCCACAAGGCCCGCACCACCGGAACCATTTCCCGCAACGCCTGGCCGCCGGAGGAGGCTGGCATGCCGCCGGCCATGCGGTCGAATTCGATCTGGTAGGCCCCGCGGGCCAGGCCGACTTCCATGCGGCCGTTGCTGATCACGTCGAGCAACGCGCATTCACCGGCCACCCGCAGCGGATGCCAGAACGGCGCGATGATGGTGCCGGCACCCAGGTGAATGGTGGTGGTCTTGCCCGCCAGATAAGCCAGCAACGGCATCGGGCTCGGCGAAATGGTGTACTCCATGGCGTGGTGCTCGCCGATCCACACAGTGCTGAAACCACCGGCTTCGGCCATCAGCGTCAGTTCGGTCAGGTCTTCGAACAACTGGCGGTGGCTGACGCTTTCGTCCCAACGTTCCATGTGTACGAACAGGGAAAACTTCATGACGCTTACCTCGGATCTTTTGTTGTTGGCCTGTCGACTGCGGGCCTGATGGTTATTGGTATACCATAATACATGATTTCCGCAAATGACTTATCTTCGCGGCTAACGCTAACCAGTGTGGGAGCGGGCTTGCTCGCGAAAGCGAACTTCCAGGCGGCATATGTGTTGACTGACACTCCGTCTTCGCGAGCAAGCCCGCTCCCACAGGGGGATGCGGTGATTCAGAGGGTTCAGGCCAGAACGGGCAGGGCACCCATCTTGCCGTGGCAATACACCAGTGGCCCGTTGCTCTGCTGGGGCACGATCAGGTTCTTCACCGCGCCGACCATGATGGCGTGGTCGCCGCCTTCATATTCGCGCCACAACTCGCATTCGATGACCGCCGTGGCGTTGGCCAGAATCGGGTTGCCCAACTCGCTGAGCGTCCACTCGATCCCCTGGGCCTTGTCCTTGCCTTTGCGCGCGAAGGCATAGGCTTCGCTTTGCTGGCCGCCGGACAGCACGTGGATCGCAAAGCGCTTGTTCCTGATCAGGACCGGGTAGGAGTCGGAGCTGTAGTTGGGGCAGAACAGCACCAGGGCCGGGTCCATCGACAGCGAGCTGAAGGCGCTGGCGGTCAGGCCGACGATTTGCCCATCTTCATCGAGCGTAGTGATCACGGTCACTCCGGACGGGAACGAGCCCATGACTTGTTTGTAGATGGCGGCATCGATCATTGGACGGTCCTCGGGTGGTGTGACGCGGTTTTTATGTGTTTATAGGTCTTATGGTATACCGTAATACATCGATTGCAAGGTCTTTTTGAGTGAACCGATAAACGTACTGCTTTCGTCGGAAACCCAATGATTGCTGGGCTATTGGCTAACAAATGTGGGCGTGAATCGGGCAGGATGCCGGCTCAGATGCTTGTTCAAAGACCGGATCAGTCTTGTTTAAAGTTTGGAATACCATAATATGGTCCGCATCTGAGGGGCGGCCAGAGAGTCCCCCCGGTTTGGCTTCATACAAAGATAAGAACAGACAAACTCGAGTTCATGCACATGTCCCAGATGTCCCGGCAAGATCCGTTGATCGAGAACCATACGGTCGACTACGTTCCACTCGCAGAGCGCCATGGGAAGGCCCGCGATCTTTTCACCCTGTGGTTCAGCACCAACATCGCGCCACTGCCCATCGTCACCGGCGCCATGGTGGTCCAGGTGTTCCACCTCAACCTGTTCTGGGGCCTGCTGGCGATTGCCCTCGGGCACATGGTCGGCGGTGTGGTGATTGCGCTGGCGTCGGCCCAGGGGCCGTGCATGGGCATTCCGCAAATGGTCCAGAGTCGTGGTCAGTTCGGCCGCTATGGCGCGCTGCTGATCGTGTTCTTCGCCGCGTTGATCTACATCGGCTTCTTCATCTCCAACATCGTGTTGGCTGGCAAATCGATCGTCGGCATTGCGCCGTCGGTTCCGGTGCCGGCCAGCATTCTCATCGGCGCACTCAGCGCCACGGCCATCGGGGTGATCGGTTATCGCTTCATCCACACCCTCAACCGCATCGGCACCTGGGTCATGGGCAGCGCGTTGCTCGCCGGTTTCCTCTACATCTTCGCCCATGACCTGCCGGCGGACTTCTTCACTCGCGGCGGATTCAACCTGTCGGGCTGGCTGGCCACGGTCTCGCTGGGCATCATCTGGCAGATCAGTTTCTCGCCGTATGTGTCGGACTACTCGCGCTACCTGCCGGCGGACATCGGCATCACCCGGCCGTTCTTCGCCACTTACCTGGGGGCGACCCTGGGCACGATCCTGTCGTTCACCTTCGGTGCCGTGGCAGTGCTGGCGACGCCCGAAGGCACCGAGGCGATGGCGGCGGTCAAGCAGTCCACCGGTTGGCTGGGGCCGATCCTGATGGTGCTGTTCCTGCTTAACATCATCAGCCACAACGCCCTGAATCTGTATGGCGCGGTGCTGTCGATCATCACCTCGATCCAGACCTTCGCCAGCCAGTGGACGCCGAGCATCAAGGTGCGCGTGGTGTTGTCGGGCATTATCCTGGCGGGTTGCTGCGTGGTGGCGCTGGGTGCCTCGGCGAACTTCATTTCGCAGTTCATCGGCCTGATTCTGGCGCTGTTGCTGGTGCTGGTGCCCTGGGCGTCGATCAACCTGATCGACTTCTACCTGATCAAGCGTCGCCGCTACGACATCGCCTCGATCTTCCGCGCAGACGGCGGCATCTACGGGCGTTTCAACCTGCACGCGATCATCGCCTACTTCATCGGCATCATCGTGCAGTTGCCATTCGCCAACACTTCACTGTATGTCGGGCCATACGCCAATCTGGTAGACGGCGCGGACCTGTCGTGGCTGGTGGGGCTGGTGGTGACATGCCCGTTGTATTACTGCCTCGCTACGCGCAGCCAGGCGCAGGAAAACCGTGCGGTGAAGTTCGGCTACACCGACTGAGGCAAAATCGTTCGGTGTGCGATTGAAAATGCCCGGCGCGTCACCGTCACTGTAGGAGCGAGCTTGCTCGCGATGGACGTTAACGATACCGCGTGTTTACTGACTAAACGCAGCGCTCTTGAGTCCATCGCGAGCAAGCTCGCTCCCACAATGACGGCGGCGTGTCGGGCATTTTTGTGTTCGCTGATTGCTCATCACTGCTTGAACGCATTCAGGCCGCGTTGTACCGCTGGCCTGGCTTCGACCGTGTCGAACCAGCGCGATAGCCGTGGAAGCAGCTTCCAGTCCAGCCGGTCACGGAATGCCATGGCGATGGTGAACGCCGAAATGTCGGCCATGGAAAACTGTTCGCCGGCCATGAATCCGCCGGTCAAAAAACGTTCCGAGTAGGTCAGTTGTTCGATCACCCGCAGATCGATGATCGCCGCCGCTTTGTCCTGCCCTTCCTTGTGCAGAAAAAACGCGGCATGGCTGGGGGCGATGACATCGGTCACGAAAAAGAAATAGCGATCGATCACTCGGGTGCGCACAGGTCCCGGCTGCGCCGGTGCCAGCTTTCCGGGGGCAATGGAGTCGGCGTACTGGATGATGGCGTTGGACTGGTTGATGACCAGCGGCGGTGTCGTCCCGTGATCGATCAGGGTCGGCACTTTCCCGGCCGGGTTAAGCGCCAGGAAGTCCGGCCCGCGGTGCTCCTGCGCATACAGGTCGAGCTTGCGTGCCGTGTAGGCGATGCCCGACTCTTCCAGGGCGATCGCGGCCCGCAGACTGTTGCCGGTACTGGCGCCGAACAGCTCTATCCGATCGTTCATGGGCATTGCTCCTTGAGTGCACACAGGCAGCCAGTGAACACTGCCGATGAGGTCAGTATGATGAAAATCCGCCGCACCGATATTCAACAACAGTGATCGTCCATACCCCTGCGCGACAAGCCGTATCCCTCTACGAAAACGACTTTCACCGCGTTTGATAATAGCCTGCCGGGCAATACACCTACGACTTCGCTTCGCTCCCACAGAAAAAACGATGTATGGGTTGGCCGCCGCGCTGTCGGTGAAACGCCTCGCGACGCTGATCAATGCGGACAGGTATTTTGGCCGTTTCGATCTCCTTTTGGCCTGACTCACGCTGTGAACCAGCCCCGCCCTCGGCAAGAATCACAACCAGAAGCTGACTTCCTTGCCCTTGGCTATTTTCAAGGCCGCTGCCGTGTACAGAACATAAAAACCATCGAACTCACGCCACACTTGGGGAAATGATCCATGGACTCAATGAAACGCATACTGGGCGCCACCGTTTGCGGACTGTCGCTGCTGGCCAGTGCGGTGCACGCCGAACCGCGCGAATTGCGAGTGTACAACTGGGCGGACTACATCCTGCCGTCCGTACCCAAGGATTTTGCCCGGGACACCGGGATCAAGGTGACCTGGGACACCTTCGACACCAACGAGTCCCTAGAAGCCAAGCTGCTCACCGGCAACTCGGGCTACGACCTGGTGGTGCCCTCGAACCAGTTCATCGAAACCCAGATCAAGGCCGGCGTGTTCCAGAAACTCGACAAGTCCAAACTGCCGAACTGGTCGCACCAGGACCCGGCGTTGCTCAAGCTGCTGGACAAGAACGACCCGGGTAACCAGTACGGCGTGCCCTACATGTACGGCACCGTGCTGATCGGTTTCAACCCGGCCAAGGTCAAGGCGGCGCTGGGCGAGAATGCGCCGGTGGACAGCTGGGACCTGGTGTTCAAGCCCGAGAACATGGAGAAGCTCAAGGCCTGTGGCGTTGCGATGCTCGACTCGCCATCGGAGATCCTGCCGCTGGCCCTGCATTACCTGGGGCTGGACCCGAACAGCCAGAACCCGGATGACTACGAAAAAGCCAAGGCACTGATGCTCAAGGTCCGTCCTTACGTCACCTACTTCAACTCCGCCAAGTACATGACCGACATCGCCAACGGCGATATCTGCGTAGCCATCGGTTACTCCGGCAGCTTCTATCAGTTCGGCAACCGCGCCAAAGAGGCGGGCAACGGTGTGGTCGTCGACTGGCGCCTGCCCAAAGAGGGCGCGCCGATCTGGTTCGACACCTTCGCCATCCCCAAAAGCGCCAGGAACGTCGACGAGGCCCACGAATTCCTCAACAACCTGCTGGACCCGAAAGTCATCGCGCCGATCAGCGACTTCCTCGGTTACCCGAATGCCAACAAGGACTCGCTGGCGCTGATCAACAAGGACATCACCGGCAACCCGAACCTGACACCGACCAGCGAGGCATTGAAGACGCTGTACGTCGTGCAGCCATTGCCGCAAAAGCTCGAGCGGGTGCGCACGCGGGTGTGGACCAGCATCAAGTCTGATCAGTAACACTGGGGTATTTTTGTGAGATCCCTGTAGGAGCGAGCTTGCTCGCGATGGTCGTTAACGATAACGCGTGTTTACTGGCTAAACGCGGCGCTCTTAAGTCCATCGCGAGCAAGCTCGCTCCTACAGGTCGTCCTGTGTCGAATTTATCGAAAAAACTCCCCCGGCGTTTCACCAAACTGCTGACGAAACGCCGCAATAAACGCCGACGTTGAGTCGTAGCCGCAGGCCAGTGCGACGTCGGTCACTCGCTCACCCTGTTCCAGCGGTGTCAGGGCGCCGAGCAGGCGCAAGCGCTGGCGCCAGGCGCGAAAGGTCAGGCCGGTGTCGCGCAGGAACAGGCGACTGAGGGTTTTCTCGGTGACGCCGAATTGGTCGCTCCAGTGACTGAGGGTGGTTTGTTGCTCGGGGTGCGACTCCAGGCTTTGCGCAATTTGCCGCAATCGGCTGTCCTGGGGCAGCGGCAGCATCAGGTCGATCTGGGGGGCCTCAGCCAACTGATCGAGAATCACCTGGGCCAACCGGCCGTGCGCTCCGTCCTGATCGTATTCCACCGGAACCTGACTGAAGGCACGGATCAACTCGCGCAACAGATCGCTGACCGCCAACACATGACAGCCCGGCGGCGCCCAGGTCGAGACGCTGCAATCGATGTACAGGCTGCGCATTTCCGTGCGCGGCGAACTGAACACCCGGTGCGGCATGCCCGCCGGAATCCACACCGCACGCTCCGGCGGGGCAACGAAGCGCCCGACGCCGGTCTGGATTTCGAGCACGCCCTGGATCGCATAGGACAACTGCACCCACGGGTGGCTGTGGCGCCGGGTCAGGGCGCGATTGGGCAGCGATTCGGTACGTCCGTAGAGCGGCCTGGGCAGGCTGGACAGCCCGGGAATACTGCGCCGGATACTTTTGTCATGTCCTTTGGGCGGCATCGGTGGGCTCATCGGCGTTAGTCGGTAATATCCAGTCACGTTAGAGTCGCTTTCACGTACTGGCAACCCCCGGATGATCAACCCATGACTCGCCCCCGTTTGTTACCCGACAACTTCACCCTGACCCTGATCGGCGTGGTCGCGCTCGCCAGCCTGCTGCCTGCCAGCGGCCAGGTCGCGGTCGGTTTTGGCTGGCTGACCAACATCGCCATCGCGCTGCTGTTTTTCCTGCACGGCGCCAAGCTGTCCCGCGAGTCGATCATTGCCGGTGCCGGGCACTGGCGCCTGCATTTGCTGGTGTTCAGCCTGACCTTCGTACTGTTCCCGCTGCTCGGTCTGGCGCTCAAACCGCTGCTGTCACCGCTGATCGGCAACGACCTGTACATGGGCATGCTGTACCTGTGTGCGCTGCCCGCCACAGTGCAGTCGGCGATTGCCTTTACTTCGCTGGCGCGGGGCAACATCCCGGCGGCGATCTGCAGCGCGGCGGCGTCGAGCCTGTTCGGGATTTTCCTCACACCCTTGCTGGTGACCCTGCTGCTCAATGTGCACGGTGAAGGCGCCTCGACCCTCGACGCCATCCTCAAGATCAGCGTGCAGTTGCTGCTGCCGTTCATTGCCGGGCAGATCGCGCGACGCTGGATCGGCAACTGGGTGGCGCGCAACAAGAGTTGGCTGAGGTTCGTCGATCAGGGTTCGATTTTGCTGGTGGTCTACGGCGCGTTCAGCGAGGCGGTGATCGAAGGCCTCTGGCACCAGATTCCGTTGCTGGACCTGGTTGGGCTGGTGGTGGCGTGCTGCGTGGTCCTGGCGCTGGTGTTGGTGGCCTCGACCGTACTGGGCAAGGCGTTCGGCTTCAATCAGGAAGACCGCATCACCATTCTTTTCTGCGGCTCGAAGAAAAGCCTGGCGACCGGTGTGCCGATGGCGCAGGTGTTGTTTGCCGGTAGCACCATTGGCGTGTTGATCCTGCCGTTGATGCTGTTCCACCAGATTCAACTGATGGTCTGTGCGGTGCTGGCGCAGCGTTTTGCCAATCGCCCGGAATCGATTCCGCAACTGATGGCCCAGGTCGATCCCTGAAAACCCCGGGAAACTGTAGGAGCCAGCTTGCTGGCGATGGACTCAAGCGCGCCGCGGTCATCCAGCTGACCCGCGTAATCGTTAACGACCATCGCTGGCAAGCCAGCTCCCACAGGGGGCCGTGCCCACACTAAAACTGTAGGAGCCAGCCTGCTGGCGATGGACTCAAGGACGCCGCGTTTATCCGGTTAACACGCGTAATCGTTAACGAACATCGCTGGCAAGCCAGCTCCCACAAGGGACCGCGTCCGCGACGTTTTTCACGCAATACCTGTAGGAGCCAGCTTGCTGGCGATGGACTCAAGCGCGCCGCGTTTATCCAGTTCACACGCGTTATCGTTAACGAACATCGCAGGCAAGCCAGCTCCCACAGGGGACCGTGCCCACGCTAAAACTGTGGGAGCCAGCTTGCTGGCGATGGACTCAAGGACGCCGCGTTTATCCAGATCACACGCGTTATCGTTGACGACCATCGCTGGCAAGCCAGCTCTTACATTACTGCTTGTCAGCCGCCAATGGCGGGGTGCGCGGCGGGATCATGCGTTTGCTGCCGGTGGACTCGAACGCCGATGCCAGGTGCAGCAGCGACGAGTCGTCATAGGCGCGCCCGGCAAAGGTCAGGCCGACCGGCATGCCGATGTCCGGCATCACGCCCATCGGCACGGTGACCGTTGGCACGCCGAGGTGGCGGATGGCGAGGTTGCCGTTGGCGACCCATATACCGTTGCTCCAGGCGATATCCGCCGACTGCGGATCGACATCGGCATTCGCAGGCGCTACATCGGCGACCGTCGGGAACAGCACCGCGTCGAGGCCCAGGCGATCCATCCAGTCTTCCAGATCGATCTTGCGGGTCTTCTCAAGCCCGCGCAGGCCGTCGGGCACTGTGCTGATCTGGTCCCACGGCGTGATGCCGCGCTCGGCCATGCGCACGTATTCGTCCATGCCGGCGACCAGGTCGCCCTCGCGGTTGGGCAGGGTGCCCGGGTCGTGAGGGAAGATCTGCGGGCCGTCGACATCGGCCAGGCGATTCAATTTCGGATCGCCATTGGCCTGCAGGAAGTCATCGAACGCCCAGGCGGTCAGGTCCCACAGTTCATGGTGCAGGAATTCCTTGGAGACGATGCCGCGATTGAACACGGTCGGCGCGCCAGGGCGATCGCCTTCGCAATTGGAGACCAGCGGGAAGTCCACGTCGATCACTTGCGCACCGGCGTCTTCGAGGGCCTTGCGCGCCTGTTCCCACAGACCGATCACCGAAGGACGGGTGTTGATGCGCTGGCCGGTCGGGCCACCGATGCCCGGCGCTTCGCTGGTGCCGGCTTCAGGGTCGGCGTTGATGTACATGCGCGGAATGCCGAATTTCTTGCCTTTGAGCGCTTCGCTGTTCGCCGCCAGCGCGGCATAGGATTGCGGGCGTACCTCGGACGATTTCGGAATGGGCACCCAAGGCTGCAAGCGCCACAGGTCACCGCGGGTATCCGCGTCATCGGCCACCACCACGTCGAGCACTTCGAGCAGGTCGGCCATGGTCCGGGCAAACGGCACGACCACGTCCATGGTCGGGGTCAGCGGCCAGTTGCCGCGTACCGAGATCACGCCGCGCGAAGGGGTGTAGGCGCACAAACCGTTGTTCGAGGCCGGGCCGCGACCACTCGACCAGGTTTCTTCCGCCAGACCGAAAGCGGCGAAACTGGCCGCGGTGGCCGTGCCGGCACCGTTCGACGAGCCGGAGGCGAAAGGGGCGGTGAGGTAGCCGGCGTTGTACGGGCTCTCGGCACGGCCGTAGACGCCGCGCTGCATCCCGCCGTTGGCCATCGGCGGCATGTTGGTCTTGCCCAGGCAGATCGCCCCGGCGGCACGCAGGCGTTCGATGGTGAACGCATCGCGATAGGCGATCAGGTCCTTGAAGGCCGGGCTGCCGGAAGCGGCGGTGAGGCCCTTGACCAGATAACTGTCCTTGGCGGTGTAAGGGATGCCGTCCAGCGGACCCAGCACCTGGCCCTTGGCGCGACGGGAGTCGGCGGCCTGTGCTTCGGCGAGAGCCTCGGGGTTGCGCACCACCACCGCGTTCAGTGCCGTGGGCGTCTCGGGGCCGTCATAGGCGTCGATTCGCGCGAGATAGGCCTGGACCAGTTCAACCGAGGTGGTCTGGCCGGATTCGAGCGCGGCGCGCAGCACGGCAATGGAAACTTCGGTGACTTCGATCATGCTGCCACCGCCGCTTGCAGGTGGAGGGTCCCAAACACTTCACTTTTCTCGAAATGGACTTTCATATCGTTATTCTCGTTGCACTGTGTGGCACGACAGGGTCGGGTGTTAAAAATACTGAGCACTATTTAGCATTAAACCGGGATTTTAGGAATCCGTTGTCCAATTTATCTTACAGGCGACTTCACGCCATCCCGGGAAACTGTAGGAGCCAGCTTGCTGGCGATGGGCTCAAGTGCTCCACGTTTATCCAGTTTGCGCGTCATCGTTAAAGTCCATCGCGAGCAATCGAGCGTCGACCGGCTGCTCCTACAGAAGAGCAAAAAAAGGCCACCACAACCCGACGTTGTGGTGGCCCGAGGGTGACGCATTATAGTGGCCCGCGCGCGCAGGCCAATGGATCAGTGAGCGCCGGCAGCCTTGTTCAGGTCGCTTTCGGCCCATTCGGTGTAGACGCAGGCGTCGGCAGTGGCCCAACGCACCCGCACCGGGTCACCCGTCTTGAGCGGCATGCCGGCGGCGGACAGTGCCTTGACCGTCATCGAGGTGCCGCCGGCAGTGATCACGCTGCAGGTCTGGCTTTCGCCGAGGAACAGCACTTCCACGACCTTGGCCGAGACTTCGTTCCAGCCGGCGGCCAGCGGTTCGGCGAGGGCTTGTTCATTGCTCAGGGCCAGGGCTTTTTCCGGGCGTACCATCAGCAGCACGTCCTGGTCGGTGTGCAGGCTGGCGGTGAGTCGGATCGACAGCGGTTGCCCCTCGAAGGTCGCCACCGCATTGCCCTGGGCCTTGAGCTTGAGGAAGTTGGAGTTGCCCAGGAACGAGGCGACAAAGGCGTTCGGTGGGTTCTGGTACAGGTCATAACCGCTGCCCAGGCCAACGATCTTGCCGTGGCTGAAAATCGCGATGCGCTGGGACAGGCGCATGGCTTCTTCCTGATCGTGGGTCACGTAGACGATGGTGATGCCCAGGCGCCGATGCAGCTGGCGCAGTTCATCCTGCAAGTCTTCGCGCAGTTTTTTGTCGAGTGCGCCCAGCGGTTCGTCCATCAGCAGGATGCGTGGTTCGTAAACCAGCGCCCGGGCGATGGCGACCCGTTGCTGCTGGCCACCGGACAGTTGCGAAGGACGGCGATGGGCGAATTGCTCAAGCTGCACCAGCTTGAGCATTGCATCGACCCGGCGTTCGCGTTCAGCCGTGGCCAGTTTGCGAATGGTCAGCGGGAAGGCGATGTTGTCGCGCACCGACAGGTGCGGGAACAGCGAGTAGCGCTGGAACACCATGCCGATGTCGCGCTTGTGCGGCGGCACGTTGACCAGCGACTGGCCGTCGACCAGGATCTCGCCGCTGCTCGGCGTTTCGAAGCCGGCGAGCATCGACAGCGTGGTGCTTTTGCCCGAGCCGCTGGAGCCGAGGAAGGTGAGGAATTCACCGTCCTTGATGTCCAGCGAGATGTTGTCCACGGCGGCAAAGTCGCCGTAGTGCTTGTTCAGGTTACGCAGGCTGACCAGGGGGTTGTCATTTTGCTGCGCGGAATCTTTGATCACTGCACTCATGTCGTACTCCTGGCGCTCAAGCGCTGATTTCGTTGCGCCGGCGCAGAGCGGCGGCGATCACCATGACCAATACCGAGAGGCCGATCAGCAGCGTCGAGGCGACGGCGATCACGGGCGTCAGGTCCTGGCGCAGGGTGGTCCACATTTTCACGGGAAGGGTTTGCAGGGTCGGGCTGGCCATCATCACGCTCAGCACCACTTCATCCCACGAGACGAGGAAGGCGAAGAGGGCGCCGGCCACCATGCCCGGACGGATCGCCGGGAAGGTCACCTTGAACACCGCTTGCAGGCGCGAGGCGCCGCAGATCACCGCCGCATCCTCGATCGACTGATCGAACAGCTTCAGCGAGTTGATGATCGAGATGATGGTGAACGGCAATGCCACGATCACATGGCTGACCACGAAAGCGAACATGGTCCCGGTGTAACCGAGTTTCAGGAACAGCGCGTACACCGCCACGGCGATGATCACCAGGGGCACGATCATCGGCAGGGTGAACAGGCCGTAGAGCATTTCCCGGCCAGGGAAGCGGCCGCGCACCAGGGCGAACGCGGTGGGCAGGCCCAAAGCGACGGCGAAGAACGTGGTCAGCACCGCGACCTTGAGGCTGGCCATCGCCGCGTTCATCCAGTCGGCGTTGGAGAAGAACTGGCCGTACCATTTCAGCGTCCAGCCCGGCGGCGGGAACACCAGCCATTGCGACGAACCGAACGACAGCAGCACGATGAACACGATCGGCAGCAGCAGGAACAGACCGATCAGCCCGGTGGTGGCATAGAGGCCGAAGCGCATCCGGCGGCTCATGGCATTGGGGGTCAGGAGCATGACGGCTTACCTCGCGTTGCTGGCGCCAACCGGGGATTCCGGCTGGAGCTTCAGGTAGAAGTAGAACAACACCAGCGTGATCACGATCAGCAACGCGGCGCCGGCGCTGGCCAGGCCCCAGTTGAGGAACGACTGCACCTGCTGAATGATGAACTCGGGCAGCATCATGTTCTGCGCACCGCCCAGCAGCGCCGGGGTCACGTAGTAACCGAGGGACATCACGAACACCATCAGGCCGCCGGAGAACAGCCCCGGCCGGCACAGCGGCAGGAACACCCGGAAGAAGTTGGTCCAGGGGCTGGCGCCGCAGATCGAACCGGCCTGCAGGATCATCGGGTCGATGGCCTGCATGGTCGCCTGCAACGGCAGCACGATGAACGGGATCATGATGTAGCTCATGCCGATCACCACACCGGTGAGGTTGTGCACCATCTCCAGCGGTTGATCGATGATGCCCATGGCCATCAGCGCCTTGTTGATCACCCCGGAGGCTTGCAGCAACACCAGCCAGGAATAAGTGCGGGCGAGCAGGCTGGTCCACATCGACAACAGCACGATGTTGAGGATCCAGCGCCCCCATCCACGCGGCACCAGGGTGATCGCCCAGGCCAGCGGGAAGCCCAGCAACAGGCTGAACAGCGTGACCAGGCCCGCCACCGAGAAGGTGTTGAGCAGGACCCGGGCATAGGCCGAGTTGGCGAACAGTTGCTCGTAGTTGCCCAGGCCCGGCACCGGTTCCAGCACGCCGCGCAGCAGCAGCCCAATCAGCGGCGCGAGAAAGAACAGGCCGAGAAACAGCAGGGCGGGGACCAGGTTACTGGCGCCACGCCAACGCTGTTTCAGCGACGGCGAGGCTTGCTTTGCAACGGTCTGGCCGACTGCCGAACCGGCAGCGCCGATGGCGCTCCCGGAGGCCGTGGAAGGACGAGGCGCGGTTGCCGTCATTTTCATTTGACCAGCCATTCGTTCCACCGTGTCGCAATGGCCGGACCGTTCTTGGCCCAGTATGCGAAATCAAGAGTGATCTGATCCTTTGCATAAGCGGTCGGCAGGTTCGGGGCCAGCGCCGAGTCCAGGCGCGCCACGCTGTCGACGTTGACCGGGGCGTAGGCGGTCAGGTTGGAGAAGTCGGCCTGTCCTTTGGCGCTGCTGGCGTTGGCCAGGAACTTCATCGCCGCGTCCTTGTTTTTCGAACCCTTGGGAATGACCAGGATGTCGGCCATGACCAGGTTCTGCTTCCAGCTTACGCCGACCGGGGCGCCGTCTTCCTGCAGGGCATGAATCCGGCCGTTCCAGAACTGGCCCATGCTCGCTTCACCGGAGGCCAGCAGTTGCTGCGACTGCGCGCCACCGCCCCACCAGACGATGTCTTTCTTGATGGTGTCGAGTTTCTTGAACGCACGGTCCAGGTCCAGCGGATAGAGCTTGTCCGCCGCTACACCGTCGGCCAGCAGCGCCAGTTCGAGCACGCCAGGGCTTGGCCATTTGTAGAGGGCGCGTTTGCCGGGGTAGGTCTTGGTGTCGAACAGCGCGGACCAGTCCTGAGGCTTGTTGGCGCCGAGCTTGCCTTCGTTGTAGCCGAGGACGAAGGAGAAGAAGAACGAGCCAACGCCGTGATCGCTGACGAAGCGCGGGTCGATCTTGTCGCGCTCGATGACTTTGAAATCGAGGGGTTCGAGCAAGCCTTCGGCGGCGGCGCGCAGGGCGAAGTCGGCTTCGACGTCGACCACGTCCCATTGCACGTTGCCGCTTTCGACCATGGCCTTGAGCTTGCCGTAGTCGGTCGGGCCATCCTGCACCACGGTGATGCCGCTGGCCTTGCTGAACGGATCGGCCCAGGCCTGCTTCTGCGCATCCTGGGTGCTGCCGCCCCAACTGACGAAGTTGACGCTTTCGGCCGCCAGCAATGCCTGGCTGGTCACACTCAGCAGTCCCGCAAAAAGAACCGCGGTCGCACGTTTGTTCAACACCATTTTCACGCCCTCATTGTTGTGTTTATGAGCGGGGCTTTCGAGTGCCCGCCTATCGGGAGCAGTAGGTCCGGCGAGTCAGTGCTGACTGTCCGGTCTATGGAATATCATATTATGGTATTCCAAGCTTTGTGCAAGCACTTTGCCGTACCGGCTATCAGCCAAAAGCGCTTTTTCAGTGTCGACGCATTCCCCCTGTGGGAGCGGGCTTGCTCGCGAAGAGGGAGTGTCAGTCGACATCTCTCTGTCAGACATACCGCTTTCGCGAGCAAGCCCGCTCCCACAGGGGATTGCATTCAGCCGAGGATCACTCGGTGAATGGAATGCTCTCCACCACCTCCAGGTCATACCCGGTCAAGCCCGCATATTTCAACGGCGGTCCCAGGTGGCGCAGTTTGCCGACACCCAGGTTCTGCAGGATCTGCGCGCCGGTGCCCACCTCCGAATAAATCCGCGACTGCGAACGGCTGAACTGCCGGGGCGACTGGGTCAATTGCGGCACGCGTTCCAGAAGCGCCTGGGAGGATTCGTGATTGGCCAGCACCACCACCACGCCGTGGCCTTCGGCGGCGACACGCTGCAAGGCGGCCCACAAGGTCCAGTTGGTCGGCCCGCTGTATTCGGCGCCGACCAGGTCGCGCAACGGATCGATCACATGCACGCGCACCAGCGTCGGCTCATCGCGGCGCAGATCGCCCATGACCATGGCCATGTGCACACCGCCTTCGATGCGATCCTCAAAGGTGATCAGACGGAAGGTGCCGTGCACCGTCGGCAAGTCACGTTCACCGATGCGCACGATGGTGTGTTCGGTGCTCAGGCGGTAGTGGATCAGGTCGGCGATGGTGCCGATCTTGATCCCGTGCCTGCGCGCGAACACTTCCAGGTCCGGGCGGCGGGCCATGGTGCCGTCGTCGTTCATCACTTCGACGATCACCGAGGCGGGCGTGTGGCCGGCTAGGCGGGCCAGGTCGCAACCGGCTTCGGTGTGGCCGGCGCGGGTCAGCACGCCGCCTTCCCGGGCGCGCAGCGGGAAGATGTGGCCCGGTTGCACGATGTCGGCGGGACCTGCGTTGGCGGCGACGGCGGCGGCCACGGTGCAGGCGCGATCGGCGGCGGAGATACCGGTGGTCACGCCGACGGCGGCCTCGATGGACACGGTGAACGCGGTGCTGAACACGCTGCCGTTGCTCGGCACCATTTGCTCCAGGCCCAGGCGTTTGCAGTGTTCGTCGGTCAAGGTCAGGCAGATCAGGCCGCGGGCTTCACGGGCCATGAAGCTGATTGCCTCGGGTGTGCAGCAGTCGGCGGCCAGCAACAGGTCGCCTTCGTTTTCCCGGTCTTCATCGTCGACCAGCAGGACCATTTTGCCGAGGCGGTAGTCTACGATGATTTCTTCGATGCTGTTGAAGGCCATGCTGGAGTCTCAGTGTTTGTGGGATGGGCAATGTGGTATACCATAATACAAAATAAACCGAGAGGTCACTATGAAGGCGTACTGGATTGCTCATGTGGATGTCACTGACCCTGATCAGTACAGCCAATACACCCGGCGGGCGCCACAGGCGTTTGCCCTGTATGGCGGTCGGATTCTGGCGCGGGGAGGGCGTAGCGAGGCGATGGAGGGGCGGGCGACGCCGCAGCGCAGTGTGGTGATCGAGTTTGATTCCTACGAGCAGGCGGTGGCGTGCTATCACTCGGCGTTGTATCAGGAGGCGCGTGGGTATCGTGAGGGAGTGGCTTTGGCTGAGGTCATCATCGTCGAAGGCGTGGCGCCGCTCTGAATTGCGAATGTGTACAAATCCGTTTCTTCGGTAACGGCGGCTGGCGCTGCGCGCCCATCCCCGGATGAACACCTGCGCTCAGCCTGCCGAGGGGGCGGGTGGATCAAGATCAAGAGCGGCAGGCGAGCTAACGCTCGGCCTGATGACTGGTGGGACGCGTGGGTGTACGCCGATCTGCCCTTGTTCTTCTGTGGGAGCGAGCCTGCTCGCGAAGGCGGCCTGACAGCCGACCAATCTCTTTCAGATGTACTCGGTCAAATTGTGGGAGCTGGCTTGCCAGCGAAGGCGTCCTGCCAGCCGACCAATTTCTTTCGAATGTACCCAGCTCAACTGTAGGAGCGAGCTTGCTCGCGAAAAACCTGAGAGCACCGCGGGGTGTCAGGCTCCCCGCGTCATCGTTGGCCTCCATCGCGAGCAAGCTCGCTCCTACAGGGGATCTGGGTTCACGGGGTAACGATATTGAACTGCGGCGCAAACGTATCGAGGCTGGTCATCAACTCCCCAAGCTTCTTGCCATTGCCTTGCAGCTTGATCAGGCCTTTCTGGATCGCCGTGGGGATATCCAGTTGCTTGAGGCTGATCTGTTCCAGGGTGGCCTTGCTCATGGTCACGCTGGCATCCGCCTGGGCATTGAGGCCGGCGCGGTGGGTCAGCACGCCGTTGCGCAGGGTCAGGTTGAAGTCCTTGTTCAGGTCCTCGAAGGTCCAGTTCAGGGTCAGGTCATGGCCTGCGGCCTTTTCGCTGTCCAGGCGCACGGCCAGGAAGTCGAAGAACATCTGCGGGCTCATCGCCCGCACCATGTCGACCGACACCGAAGTGCCCGCATGGGGCGGTACGCCGTTGCGCAGTTCCATGGCGCCGGTCAGGTACATGTTGCGCCAGGTGGCGTTTTCGCTTTGATAGCCCATCTGCTCCAGCGCCTCGGCCTGGGCTTTGCGCGCATCGCCGTTGTCCGGGTTGGCGAACAGCAATTGATTGCCCAGTTGCGCGGCCCAGCGGTACTCACCCTTGGTCATCGCCGCGCGCATTTTCTCCAGTACCGCCGCTTCGCCACCCATGGCCTCGACCGTGTACTTCGCCGTTTCCACAGGTGGCAGCGGATTGAGGTTGGCCGGGTTGCCGTCATAGAAACCCATGTAGCGCTGATACACCGCACGGGTGTTGAAGCTCAGCGAGCCGTAGTAGCCGCGGGTGTACCACTTCTGGTCCAGGCTGCCGGGCAGTTTCTTGATCGAGTCGGCGATTTCCAGCGGCGTCAGGCCCTGGTTCAGCAGGTGCAGGGTGCGGTCATTGAGGAAGGCATACATGTCGCGCTGGTCGGCGAGGAAGGTGCGAATGCGTTCGCCGCCCCAGGTCGGCCAGTTGTGCTGGGCGAACAGCACGTCGCTCTTGTCACCGTATCGCGCCAGGCTGCCGTCCAGGTACTCGGCCCAGGCCTTGGCATCCCGCACTTGCGCGCCGCGCGGGGTGAGGATGTTGTGCATCATTTGCGTGGCGTTTTCCGCCATGCACAAGGCACGCAATTGTGGCAGGTACAGGTTCATTTCCGCGGGCGCCTCGGTGCCCGGGGTCAACTGGAATTCCACCTCGAGGCCGGCGATGGTGCGGGTCTGCAGTGCCTTGTCGATCAGGTCGGTGGGCGGGATCAGGGTGACGGTGCCGCCGCTCGGTGTGCTCTTGCCCAGGCCGGCATCGACCTGGCCTTTTTCGCCACGGGGCAGCAGGCTGCCGAACTGGAACTGCGCGCGGCGGCTCATGGCGTTGCCGGCGTAGACGTTCTCGCTCATCACGTGTTCCATGAACCCGGCGGGGGCGAACACCTTGACCTTGCCGGCCTTGACGTCGGCTTCGTCGATGACCCCGCGCACGCCACCGAAGTGGTCGACATGGGTGTGGCTGTAGATCACTGCCACCACCGGTTTGTGCGGGCGGTTCTGGTAGTACAGCTCCAGTGCCGCCTTGGCGGTTTCGGCCATGGTCAACGGGTCGATGATGATCAGCCCGTCGTCGCCTTCGATGATGGTCATGTTCGCCAGGTCAAGGCCGCGCACCTGATACAAGCGTGGGCTGACTTCGAACAATCCGGCATGGGCGCTGAGTTGGGCCAGGCGCCAGAGGCTCGGGTTAACCGACTCGGGGGCCTGGTCCTTGGCGAGGAAGTCATAGGCCTGGATGTCCCAGATGACCTTGCCCGAGGCGTCCTTGACCTGGCCCTTGAAGGGCGCGATCAGCCCCTTGGTGACCGACTCGTAATCGGTGCGATCGGTAAAGGGCAGTTGTTTCAGCACGGCGGCGTTACTGGCCATGGTTTGCGGGCTGGCCGCGACCGGTGCATCGGCGGCGACCACCGGTTGCGCCAGGCAGGCGGTGATCAGGCAAGCGAGCAGCCCGCGAGGGTTCAAGGTGAAACGAGGCATGGTGTCTCCGTTTTTTATCGTTATGGCTAGACCAGCTTCGAGGGTAGGGCGGGGCACGGGCAGGGCGATCATCGGCAACGGACAAAAAACATTCAGGGCCGCTATCCTTGAGCCACGCATACCCAGCAGGTTGACCCATGCTTGAAGTCCATGGCGTTTTCAAAAGCTACGCCACACCGCAGGGGCCGCTGCCGGTGCTGCAAGGCGTCGACCTGACGCTCAGGCCCGGCAGCAGCCTGGCGCTGATGGGCGAGTCGGGCAGTGGCAAAAGCACTTTGCTGCACCTGATCGCCGGGCTGGACAAGGTCGACAGCGGCAGTATCCGCAGTGGCGGGCATCGCCTGGAACAGATGAATGAAGGGCAACTGGCAAACTGGCGCCGTACGGAAATCGGCCTGGTGTTCCAGCAATTTAACCTGATCGGCAGCCTGCGGGTCGAAGACAACCTGGCGATTCAGGCGCGTCTGGCCGGGCGTCATGACCCACGCTGGCAAGCCCATCTGGTGCAGCGCCTGGGCCTGGGCGAGCTGTTGCGGCGCTACCCGGAGCAACTGTCCGGCGGCCAGCAGCAAAGGGTCGCGCTGGGCCGGGCGCTGGCGTCGCGCCCGCCATTGCTGCTGGCCGACGAGCCCACCGGCAGCCTCGATGAAACCACCGGCGCCGAGGTGTTGCAGTTGCTGCTGGAATTGCTCGACGACAGTCCCACCAGCCTGCTGATGGTCACCCACAGTCCCGGCGTGGCGGCGCGGCTCGCGCAAAAGGCCTTGCTGTGCGGTGGTCGCCTGGCCGGTGTGGGCGAGCGCTGACATGGGCATCTTTGGCCAGACCCTGCACGCGCTGCTCAGCCACTGGCGGCAGCATCCGGTGCAGTTTTTCAGCGTGCTGACCGGGTTGTGGCTGGCCACCGGCCTGTTGACCGGCGTCCAGGCACTCAACAGCCAGGCCCGTGACAGCTATGCCCGCGCCAGTCAGTTGATCGGCGGCGAGCCTCAGGCCAGTCTCGGTGCGCCCGGTGGCGGCACCTTCCCACAGCAATGGTTTGTCGATCTGCGCCGCGCGGGGTGGCCCGTGTCACCAGTGCTGCAGGGGCGGGTCACGCTCAAGGGGCATGAAGAACAGCGCCTGCAGTTGATGGGCATCGAGCCGGTGTCGCTGCCGGCGGGTGCGGCGGTGGCGGGGCAGGCCTTGGCGATCGAGCAGGTGGTCGGCTTTTTCAGCCCGCCGGGCAGTACCTGGATATCGTTGCAAACCTTGCAGGCACTGGGCTTGCGCGAAGGTGACCGGCCACTGAACCTGGCGGGCGTGGCACTGCCGCCGCTGCAGGTGCAGGCCGATATGGCGCCCGGTGTGCTGCTGGTGGACATCGGTTTTGCCCAGCAGATTCTCGGGTTGCCGGATCAACTGTCGCGCCTGCTGTTACCGAAGGATCTCACTGCACCGCTGCCGCACGCCCTCCATGGACAGCTGCAACTCAAAAGCGCTGGCGAAGAAAACAACCTCACTCGCCTGACCGAAAGCTTTCACCTGAACCTCGCGGCCCTGGGGGTGCTGTCGTTCGTGGTTGGTCTGTTTATCGTGCATGCCGCCATCGGGCTGGCGCTGGAGCAACGTCGGGGTTTGCTGCGCACGCTGCGTGCCTGTGGTGTGAGTGCGCGCATGCTGATCGCCTGTCTCACCGTCGAATTGGGTGGATTGGCCCTGGTCGGCGGTGTGGCCGGGGTGGTCAGCGGCTACCTGCTGGCCGCCGTGCTGTTGCCGGATGTCGCCGCCAGCCTGCGTGGCTTGTACGGTGCCGAAGTGGCGGGGCAGTTGAACCTCGGCCTGTCATGGTGGTTCAGTGGTATCGGTCTGAGTCTGATCGGCGCGTTGCTGGCCGGTGTCAACAGTCTGCTGCGGGCGGCGCGTTTGCCGTTGCTGGCGCTGGCTGACCCGCAGGCCTGGCATCAGGCCCATGCACGCTGGTTGCGACGCCAGGCCTGGGTGGCGGCCATGGCCGGGGTGATCGCGCTGCTGGCGCTGATCTTCGGCGACAGCCTGGTCAGCGGCTTCGTGCTGATGGCGGCGCTGTTGATCGCCGCCGCGCTGGCGTTGCCGGTGGTGCTCAGTTCGCTGCTCAGTCTCGCCTCGCAGCGCAGTCGCTCGGTACTGGGCCAATGGTTTGTCGCCGATTGCCGCCAGCAACTTCCGGCGTTAAGCCTGGCGTTGATGGCGCTGCTGTTGGCCATGGCCGCCAATATCGGTGCCGGCAGCATGACCGCAGGCTTTCGTCAGACCTTCAGCGACTGGCTCGAGCAACGGCTGACGGCCGAGCTTTACCTCAATCCACAAAACCCGGCCCAGGCCCGGGAGCTGTACGGCTGGCTCAACCAGCAGCCGCAACTGGCGGCGGTGCTGCCCAACTGGCAGGTGTCGATCCAGTTGCAGGGCTGGCCGACGGACCTGTCCGGGATCATCGACCACCCGACCTATCGCCAGCACTGGCCGCTGCTCGACGCCTTGGGCGACAACCCTTGGGAACGACTGGCCAAGGACGATGCGGTGATGCTCAGCGAACAACTGGCCCGGCGCCTGCGCGTGCAACTGGGCGACCACCTGACGCTGCCGACGCCCACTGGCCCGTGGTCGCCACGGATCGTCGGGATCTACGCCGACTACGGCAACCCCAAGGGTCACCTTCTGGTCAATATCAACCACCTGCTGCGCGGCTGGCCGCAACTGACGCCGAACCGCTTCAACCTGCGCATCGACCCGGCGTCGATCCCGGCGTTCGTCACGGCGTTGCAGGCGCGTTTTACCCTGGACGACAGCCGCATTGTCGATCAGGCGCGGCTCAAGGGCTGGTCCACGCAAGTCTTCGAACGCACCTTCGCCGCCACCGCTGCGCTCAATAGCCTGACGTTGTGCGTGGCCGGCGTGGCGCTGTTCATCAGCCTGTTGACTCAAAGTCAGAGCCGTCTGGGGCAACTGGCGCCGCTGTGGGCGCTGGGTGTGACGCGCCGGCATCTGATGTTGCTCAACCTCGGGCAAACCTGGTTGCTGGCCCTGCTGACCCTGGTGCTGGCGTTGCCGTTGGGCATCGCCCTGGCGTGGTGCCTGGACACGGTGATCAATGTGCAGGCCTTTGGCTGGCGCCTGCCGTTGCGGGTGTTCCCGTTGCAACTGTTGCAGTTGATGGGCCTGGCGCTGGTGGCGACATTGCTGGCTTCAGCCTGGCCGTTGTTCCGTTTGTACCGCACGCAACCGGCGGACTTGCTGCGCACCTTTGCCCATGAAGATTAAATTCGACGTCTTGCTCCTGGCGCTACTGGTGCTGCTGTTGAATGGCTGCGATCAACCGGCACCGGTAGAAAAAGGTTTTGCCGGGCTGGGCAACCAGGCCGCTGCGTTTACCAAGGTGGTGCCCGGTCGGGTGTTCAGCTTCCCGGCGGATCACGGCCCCCACGATGGCTTTCGCATCGAATGGTGGTACATCACCGCCAACCTGAAGGACGCTCAGGGGCATGAGTTCGGCGCGCAATGGACGCTGTTCCGCAGTGCCTTGAAAGCCACCCCCGAGGTGGCAGGCTGGCAGAACCAGACGATCTGGCTCGGTCACGCGGCGGTGACGTCGGCGACGGTGCATCACGCGGCGCAGCGCTACGCCCGTGGCGGCGTCGGTCAGGCCGGTGTCAGCGTTGCGCCGTTCAATGCATGGATCGACGACTGGCAGTTGAGCAGCCAAGCGACAGCCGACGATCCCTTGGCCGACCTGCTGCTCAGCGCCCGTGACAAGCGTTTCAGCTACCGGCTGCGGTTGATCTCGACAGGTCCGCTGGTGCTGCAAGGGGACAAGGGGTTCAGCCAGAAGTCCGAACAGGGTCAAGCCTCTTACTACTACAGTCAGCCGTTTTTCCAGGCCAGCGGCGCCCTGGAAATCGACGGCCAGACCTTTCAGGTCAGTGGGCCGGCCTGGCTCGACCGTGAGTGGAGCAGCCAGCCCCTGACGGCCAACCAGAGCGGTTGGGACTGGTTCTCCCTGCACCTGGACAGCGGCGAGCAGGTGATGCTGTATCGCATGCGGCACAAGGACGGCGAGCCTTACCTCACCGGCACCTGGATCGACGCCCGGGGGCAGACTCAGTTGCTGCACGCCAGCGACATCAGCCTCACGCCGCAAGACAGGGCCAGCGTGGCCGGGCGCGAGATGCCCGTTCGCTGGTCGATCAGGATCCCCTCCAGACACCTCGATATCGTCATCACTGCGCTCAATCCCCAGGCGTGGATGGACTTGCGCATACCCTATTGGGAGGGGCCGGTACGTCTCAGTGGCAGTCATGCAGGGAACGGCTATCTGGAAATGACCGGGTATTAGAAAATCAGCGGCCCGCCACGACCACTCGCCAAACAGCGTCTATGCTCATCGCACACATGGCGTTGGGCCTGGCTTCAACGCCGTCTGTTGCCATCTATCACAGGGAAAGTTCTGCCTATGAAACGCCACGCACTGACCAAAGCCATCACCCTCGCCACCTTGCTGTCTGCCGCCAGTTTCGGCGCGGTTGCCGCCGAACTCCCTTTGTCCGAAGTGGTGGTGGTCGATCAGGTCGCCACCCAGGTCGTTTCGGTCGATACCGCAAACCGTATCGTGGTCCTCAAAGGTCCGCAGGGTAATGAGTTCCCTGTGCAACTGACCGAAAAAGCGAAAAATCTCGACAACCTCAAGGCCGGCGATACGGTCGATATCAGGGTCACCAGCGCCGTTGCCGCCTTCCTCGACACCGATGTCGACAAAGGCTTGCCCGGCACTGCCGAAGCCACTGGCGAAGTGCGCGCAGCACCCGGTAGCGACAACCCCGGCGGCGAAGCTTACCGTCAAGTGAAAGTGCAGCTGAAAATCACCCACATCGACCAGAAAAAACACCAGGTGACTTTTGAAAACCCGGAAGGCAAGTCCAAGACCGTTGACGTCAAGCGACCTGAAGTCCAGGCCAAGCTAAAGGACTTGAAAGTCGGGCAAAGCGTAAACGTGGTTTACACCGACATATTGACGGTGACCAGCAAGCACTGAGATTGAGTTATATGGGCTGATTGTTTTTGTAGAAGTCTTGTACGGGAATAATCAGCTCATAGCGTTTAACGGGCGCGTTTAAAGCGTTGTGCGGCGTCGTAATCAAGTCGACATTTCCTTAAACATTGTGTCGATAAATTTCATCTTTGCAGTGCGGACATATTGATTCTCATCTACTAAAATCCTTTCCGTTCGCCCAGTGTACGGCTCTTTACCAGTGCATGGATTGCCGAGGCCATCGCACTGGGCGAACACTTTATTGGTTGTATTGAAAGTTTCGGATATAAAAAAACGGGCGACCTGCAGGTCGCCCGTTTTTTTTGGAATTCCAGCGTGGGCACGCGCCCGTGTAATTGAATGGACTCACCCAAACCGAGGCGTCTGTGCGCCGCGGTGGCATTCTTATAGAAGCCAATGACAGCGTGGGCGCGGTCCATTGTGGGAGCTGGCTTGTCGGGTCGCCGCATCGCAGCGATGGTCGTCAAGGATAACGCGGGCGAACTGGATAAACGCGGCGCATTTGAATCCATCGCCAGCAGGCTGGCTCCTACAGTTTCAGCGTGGGCACGGTCCCGTGTGGGAGCTGGCTTGCCAGCGATGGTCGTCAACGATAACGCGGGTGAACCGGGTGAACGCGGCGCGCTTGAGTCCATCGCCAGCAGGCTGGCTCCTACAGTAGGTTCAGCATGGGCACGGTCCTTTGTGGGAGCTGGCTTACCAGCGATGGTCGTTAACGATTACGCGTTTGGACTGGATGAACGCGGCGCATTGGAGTCCATCGCCAGCAAGCTGGCTCCTACAGGTATTGCGTTATCGGTGTTGCCCCGGATTGTATGAAGAGCCTTTTTCATTGGCTGGAACAACATCGGCCAACGCCGCGAAACACTGTTCGATCGAGCGCCGCTGGCTCTCGGCATACAACGCCAACTCATCGATCATCGAACGCCCCAGTGCCTTTTCGAACGCCTGCTGATTGGCGTGCACGCCGTAACGGGTTTGCGCCGCGTCCCCCAGGTTTGACTGAAAAATCCCCGCCGCGCTGACCGGCAGGAAGTCTTCGTACACCAACGGTTCAACTCGCAGGTAACCGCTGCCGAGCAGGTCTTCCAGGGCGGTATTTTTCAGGTTGCCCGCCGCCAGGCCTTTTTCCGTCACAAAGTAGCGGAAGTAAGCCAGGCCTTGTTGGCGCATGCCTTCCCAGGTGTCGGGAAACTCGCTGAAATGCTGCGCCATCAGGGCGTTATAGCGCGCGGCGTTGGCTTCGTTGGGGAAGTCCT
Organism: Pseudomonas sp. FW305-70; assembly: GCF_058783925.1. Classification (NCBI taxonomy): domain Bacteria; kingdom Pseudomonadati; phylum Pseudomonadota; class Gammaproteobacteria; order Pseudomonadales; family Pseudomonadaceae; genus Pseudomonas; species Pseudomonas sp. FW305-70. The sequence continues at coordinate 25,572 of NZ_JBYSYZ010000035.1, read as the reverse complement.
TGAGTTCGTCCCGCGCGGCATTGAGCAAGCGGTCGTACAGTGCGCGGCCTTTTGGCGTGAGGGCGGCTCCGCGCTGTTCGATCTCGCCGAAGCGGGCACTGTGGCTGCCGCGAGCTTCATTCTGATCGGTGAAGGCAATCGGCTCGTCGAGGGCCTTGAAACTGGTCTGGCGCAGCAGGATCGGGCACTGGCGGCGGGGCGGACCTTCGATCACCGCTTTGGGGGTGATGCCATGGGCGGGCATTTGCGCCTGGACGATGTCGATGTCCAGGGTCCGTGGCGTCAGGTGGTTGATGTGCGGGCCCTTGAACGCCACCACGTCGGCGATCAGCCGATGCTGGGCGCTGAGCTTCTGATACTGCTCGGCGGTGACGGTGGCGCTGTGGTGCCAGCGGAAGGTTTCCAGGGCCTGTTCGACGAATTCCAGGGCTTGCGGTTCGGTCAGGCCCCCCTCGGATTCGGCACGCTCGATGAGCGAGAGGGCTTTGGCGGTGAAGATCGAGCGCCGGTCGAGCATCGACTGGGCGAACGCTCGCAGTTCCAGGTCTTCGATCAACTCCAGGCGCAACAGCGAAGTGAATACCCGGAACGGACTGATCTGCAAGGACGCTTCATGCACTGCGCGAAACGCCGTGGAATGCACCGGTACGCCGGCCGGTGTCAGGTCGTAGTAACCCACCGGTTGCATCCCCATCACCGCGAACAGGCGGGCGAGGGTCGCCAGTTCATCGGCCGTACCGACGCGGATCGCCCCATGGCGTTCCAGGTCCAGCCGCTCGATTTCGCCGGTGCTGGTGAGCTGTTGCAGGATCTGCGGATCGCTTTGCAGCACGTGACGGTTGGTCTGCTCCATCAGTTCCATCAACGCGCCGTACAACGGCACTTCCTCGCGGTACATGTCGGACATCGCTTTGGAGAAGCGTTGGCGGATCAGGTCAGGGCTGACGAAGTTCGGGTGGTTCATGAACAGGATTCCTGGCGCGGTGACGTAAAGGATGGTCAAAAGATCGCAGCCTTGAGCGACGCCGACAAACGAAGTTTCTGACGAACTTCATTCTGCAAAGGACTGCAAATGACTACAAACCTAGTGCAGTCGTTGATCCTGTGGACTCTCCGAACGCAGTGATGCCAAAAAATCCCGATACAGGCGCGCCGAACCGGAGGGCGCTTCCACCATGGGCATGTGCCCGACGGCGTCCCAGATATGCACGCGCAGGTCGGCGATGCCCTTGCTCCAGACCGCCACGCTGCTGACGTCGATCAGCCGGTCCTTGCGCCCCCACAGCAACAGCGACGGGGCGGTGATGTCGGGCAGGCGGGGTTCCATCGGCGGGCTGGCGCGGAAATCGCGGAAGATTTCTTCCAGCTCCTCACGGGACTGTTCATAGCGCTGGGCGACGGCATCGAGCACGAGCTTCGGCACCCAGGGCGGGGACGCCATGGTCATGGCGTAGAAACGCCGGAATTCTTCCCGCGAGTGAATCAGAAACGGATTGTGGCCCTTGGCCAAATGCCGCTCCAGGTCACTGGGCTCGGGCGAGGTGACCCCCGACGGGTCGATCAGGGCCAGGGACACAATGCGCTCCGGGTAATTGGCCGCGAGCCATGCCGCCATGTAGCCACCCATGGAGTTGCCGATGACATGGACTTTCTCGACGCCGCACACGTCCAGCAGCTGGATCATGCGCTTGGCCTGCAGCGGGATGTCGTAGCCGCCGCCCGCCTTGAAGCCGGTTTCGCCATGGCCGGCGATGTCCGGGATGATCACCCGGTGGCTGCCGACAAAGTGCCGGGCGAAACGCAGCCAGAGGTTCTTGTCGGCGCTGAAGCCATGGAGCATCAGCACACTGCTGGTGGCTTCGTACGGCCCGCCTTGCCAGGTCGAGACGGTCATCTCGGGGATGGGCACGACGATCTTGTGCAGCCGGTACAGCTTGGCCTCGGCCGCCATGCTCAGGTCATAGAGCCAGTAGCCGATGGCCGGGTAGGTCAGCCAGCTCCAGGCGACGAACACTGCAAGAACCACGAACAACAAAAGCATCACGCGTCTCCCTTCTATCAGCTCAGGACAAAATGTGATCGGCGGGTTTCAGCGCTCGGGTCAAGCGATGAAAGCTGAAACTGAACCCCGGAAACATCGCAATCACATGACCGCTCTTGCTTTGATACCAACTGTGGCAACCACCGGACTTCCACACGGTACGTTCCATTTCCCGGTGGATCATTTCAGTGTAGGTACGTTCCGCCTCATGGCGAACTTCGATGCTGCGTAAACCTTGAGTCTTCAACGTGCGAATGCAGTCGAGGATGTAGTTCATCTGCGATTCGATGATGAACAGCGCCGAGGTGTGGCCGATCCCGGTGTTCGGCCCGGTGACGATAAACAGGTTGGGGAAGTCGGGCAGGGCGGTGCCGAGGTAGGCCCGAGGGTATTGCGCCCAGACCTCCTTGAGACGGGTGCCGTTTTTTCCCGTTACCGGGTAGGAAATCACCCCGTCGGTGGCGTCGTAACCGGTGGACCAGACGATCAGGTCCAGGTCGATGTGCTGGCCATCCAGGGTGACGATGCCGGTTTCGTCGATGGCGGCGATGCCTTGCTCGCGGTTGTGCAGCGTCACGTTGCGCCGCGCCAGTGCCGGGTACAGCGTGCTGGACAGGATCACCCGTTTGCAGCCGATGGTGTAGTCCGGCGTCAGTTGCCGCCGCAGTTCGGCGTCCGGCACCTGGCGTTTGAGAAAACGCAGGGCCTGGCGCTGGACCATGTGTATCGCCGGCTTCGAATACTTGAAGGCAATCACCCGGGTTTCGAACTGCCAGTAGATCCCCCAGCGCAGCAGTTTGTAGGCCGGCTTGAGCCCCAGCAGCCAGCGCTGGAAACGGCCAAAGCGGCGGTCGGCCCGGGGCAACACCCAGTGGGGCGTGCGCTGGAAGACATGCAAGTGCCCGACATCCGGGGCAATGGCCGGAATCACCTGGGCCGCACTGGCGCCGCTGCCGACGATGGCCACGCGTTTTAGCCGATAGTCGTAGCCGTGATCCCAGTTGTTGGTGTGAAACGTTTTACCTTGAAAACGCTCCTGTCCCTCGAAGCGCGGTACCACCGGTTGACTCAGCGGCCCGGTTGCGTTGATCAGGAACTGCGCGCAATACGTGCCCTTGCCGGCGGTGTAGACGGTCCAGCGCTTGCGGGTGTCGTCCCATTCGATGCGCTCGACATTCGCATCCAGTTCCACCTTGTCGCGCAGGCCGAAGTGTTCCACCACATGGCGGGTGTAGCGATGCAGTTCGGCCTGTTCGGCGAACATCTGCGTCCAGCGATACGGCGCGAAAGACAACGAATACAGCGGCGAAGGCACGTCGACGGCCGCGCCGGGGTAGGTGTTCTGGCACCAGGTGCCGCCGAAGAAATCCCGCCGCTCCAGCAGGCGAAAATCGTCGATGCCGGCCTTGAGCAAATTGATTGCTGCACATTGGCCGCCAAACCCGCTGCCGATGATCAATACTTGAAAGGTCTGCATGGGCCTCCTCTTATGGTCATTGATCAACCCCTTCTGTCATGTATAGCCGTTTCTGGGGTGAGGCTTTTGCTTTTATGCGAGGGTGATGTCGCGATATTCAGCCCGTCAGCCGGTGATGGCTATTTAATCTCGCCCTGATAGACTCCAGCGCACAGGCACAGGCTGTTATCGCATTCCGTCGAGTGGCACAGAGGCCTTATGGAAAAAGCGGGAGGAAAGGGGTTCTCATTGGCCAGGAGGCTCTATACATCGCGAATCCTGGGGGTGGCCCTGGGATTGGTGTGCGTGAGCGCGGCGATGTATCCACTCGATCCGGCGCCCTGGGTCTGGGGTTTCATGTGGTTCAATGGCCTGGTCTGGCCGCACGTGGCTTATCAATGGGCGCGCCGGGCCAGAAAGCCTTATCACGCCGAACACCGCAATCTGCTGATCGATGCCTTTCTCGGCGGCTTCTGGATTGCCGCGATGCATTTCAATCCACTGCCCAGCGCAACCACCATTTCCATGATGGCCATGAACAACGTGGCCATCGGCGGCATGCGCTTCCTGTTGGCCGGGACGGCCGCGCAAGTGCTGGGCATTGGAGTCGGTTTGCAGATTTTCGCCCCGGCGTTCATTCCAGCGACCAGCCCGCTGCAGCTCTATGCCTGTTTGCCCTTGCTGTGCCTGTATCCGTTGGCGCTGGGCTGGATCTGCTTCCGCCAGGCCCATACCCTCGGCCGTCAGAAGCGTGAACTGCTGGCACTGAGCCGCACCGACAGCCTGACGGGCCTGTTCAACCATGGCACCTGGAAGGACCAGCTGGAAGTCGAGTTCCAGCGTTGCAAACGCCAGCAAAAAGGCGGGGCGATTGCCCTGATCGACATCGACCATTTCAAGGCCATCAACGACACCTACGGCCATGTTGCCGGTGATATCGTCCTGCGTCAGTTGAGCAAAATGCTCAAGCAGAACCTGCGAGCGACCGATGTGGCCGGGCGCTACGGCGGTGACGAGTTCTGCGTGATCCTTCCGGACCTGCCCCTGAACCGCGCCGCGGTGGTCATGGAGGCCCTGCGTGATCGCTTCGCCACCTTGGGTTACGAGCAGAGTCCGGCACTGAAAGTCAGCCTGAGCATTGGCCTGGCGTCATACGACCCGGCGCACACCGACGCGACGCTTTGGCTCAACGACGCCGATCATGCGCTATACGAAGCCAAGACCACCGGGCGTAACCGCGTGATCTGTTGCGGCAATGGCAAACCCCATCGCGAACTGCTCGACTCGGCGTGACCTGTGGGAGCGGGCTTGCCCGCGAAGGCGCAGTGTCAGGCGGCATGGATGTTGGCTGTGATGGCCTCTTCGCGAGCAGGCTCGCTCCCACAAATGATCACGGGTGGAGGCAAATGATGTGCTCACTGCAGATCCCCTGTGGGAGCGGGCTTGCTCGCGAAGGCGGTGTATCGGGTTAAACCGTTATTCCTTCACGCTCATGAATTCTTCCGCATAGCGGATGTATTCCTCCGGTTGCGTGTAGGTGTGAGTCAGCTCGGTCGCGCTCAGGTCCGAGGTCTGGGTGAGGATCTGGCGTTGTTCGCGCAGGCTGTCGTAGGTCGCCTTGATCGCGGCGAAGTAGGCGCCATGGCCGTCGATGGTCACACGCACACCCAGTTCGGCCAGGCGCTTGTCGTCGCGCAGCAGCGGGTTGCCGTAGGTCACCAGCATCAGCGGTACGCTCAGGTGCTCGGCGATCTGCTCCAGATGGTCGAAGTCCTTGACGCCCACCATGCAGATCCCGTCGGCCCCGGCTTGCTGGTATTGCCGGGTGCGGCTGATGATTTCCTGCACCGGCAGAATCCCGGCGTGGGTGCGGGCGATGATCGCCATTTCCTTATCGCAGCGGGCTTCCAGCGCCGCGCGGATCTTGCCGACACCTTCGGCGACCGTGATCAGGTCGGTGGATTTGCGGCCGAACTGCGCGGGCAGCAGGGTGTCTTCGATGGTCAGCGCGGCGACGCCGGCCCGCTCGAGTTCGACGATGGTGCGCATGACGTTGAGCGCGTTGCCGTAGCCGTGATCGGCATCGGCAATCACCGGCAACTGGGCGACACGACCGATGCGGGTGGCCTGTTCAGCGAACTCGCTGAGGGTGATCAGAGCAAAGTCGGGGGCGCCCAGCACCTGCAGCGAAGCAACCGAGCCACCCAGGATCCCGACTTCGAAGCCCAGGTCGGCGGCGATGCGCGCCGACATCGGGTCGAACACCGAGGCCGTGTGGTAGCAGGTGTTGGAGGCGAACAGTTGGCGAAAATTGCGGCGCAAATCTTGATGGGAAAGCCTGGACATATGAGTTCCACCAATGGAATGGAAGGGCTTGAGCAAAAGTGTCAACGCCGAAGAAATAAAAGGCTATCACGCGCGCAGGGGGAGAATGATGACGAATTTGCCGGGTAAGCCGGATTGACGCCTGAGACAGGAAGCTGATAGGTCACGCCGCTGCGGCCTGTTGCCGCTGGTTGAGCAGCGGCACGGCGCGCACCGAGTCGCCGGGCTGCAGCTGCAAACGCTTGGCGGTCAGGCGATCGACCACCAGGCTGTTGCCCGCCAGGCGGGCCGGGACGCAGGTAATGCGGCAGTTTTCCAAGCGACGGTTGTGAATCAGCCAGAGCAAATCGTTAGCGTCCAGCGAGCCGATGGCCAGTTGCAGCGGTCGGCTGTCGCACACGGTGCGGATACCGGAAACCGGGGCCTCGATGACCGGTCCGCCGTCGAAGATATCGATATGGCCGTTGTGGGCAAAACCTTCGGCGCTGAGGATTTTCAGGGCCGGTTCGGTGTTCGGGTGGGCCTTGCCGATCACCGCCTGGGCCTGTTCGGTGAGCAGGCAGGTGTACAGCGGCTGGCGTGGCATGAGTTCGGCGATGAACGATTTGTTGCCCAGCCCGGACAAGTGATCGGCATGGCTGAAATCCATCTTGAAAAAATGCCGGCCAAGGCTGTCCCAGAACGGTGAGCCGCCTCGTTCGTCGGTACTGCCGCGTAATTCGGCGATCAGCCGGTTGCCGAACAGCTGCGTGAACTCGGCCACGAACAACAAACGCCCGAGCGAAAGCAAACGGCCGTTGCTTCCCTGGCGCTGATCGGGGCGCAGGTACAACGAGCAGACTTCCGATTGCCCGGTCAATTCGTTGCTCAGGAACAGGGTCGGGATCTGGCGCTGGATACCCAGGTCCGCGCAAGCACTGACCGTCAGCCCGACCCGGTAGTTGTACCAGGGCTCGCGCAGGCCGATTCCACCCTTCAGGGCGCTGACGCCCACCACTTGCTGCTCGTCGTCCTCGAGCACGAACAGGTAATCGGCATCGGCCCGATCGACCTGGCCGGCGAAGGTGCGTTGGGCCCAACGGATCCGGTAGGCCAGGCGTTCTTCATCGGCCGGCAGGCTGGTGAGTCCGGGGCTGGCCTGACGCACCAGCGTGAACAAGGCAGGCAGGTCGGTGATCTGGACCGGACGGACAATCATGCGGCTGTTCCTTGTTCATGGGTGTTCGGGCGTTGGCGTTGACCCAGGCGGGCACTCACAGGGCGATCAGCCTGACCGGGCTGCCTTCGGTGACCTTCAACGCCGTGCACATGGCCGCGTCCAGCGTAACGGGTTGCCCGGCGATGTAATCAAGATCGGCGACAATGGCCCGATAATCCGTCAAGGACTCGTTGCTCACCAGAAAGCTGCCCCGGGCATCGTTCACCGGGCCAGGCTGCGTGAGGCCGCACTGGCTGTGGGCGATGGACCGAATGCCCGCGGTGCGCGCATAGAGCGTCGGGCCGCCATCGAACAGATCGATGTAGCTGTTGGTTTCGAAGCCTTCACGCTCGAGGATATCGAAGGCCTCCTGGCCATCGGGGTGGATGCTGCCGATGCAGTCTTGTGCCGCTTTAGGCAGCATGGGCACGTAAATCGGATACTGCGGCATCAGTTCGGCAAGAAAGGTGCGGCTCTGCAGGCCGCAAAGCCGTTCGGCCTCGACGTAGGGCAGGTCGAAGAAATGCTTGCCCACGGCATCCCAGAATGGCGAGTGCCCTTCATCACTGCTGTAGCCGACGATTTCGGTGATCACCGTTGCGGAAAACCGCCCGGGATGGGCCGCGATGAACAACAGGCGCGCCCGCGACAGCAGTTCGGAATGGGCGGTGCGTACCCGTGCGGCATCGATATGGAAGCCGCGCAGCAAGGTGTGGCCACTGAGGTCGTGACACAACGACAAGGCCGGTACACCGTGCTCGATGTTCAGTTCCCGCGAGGCGCTGGTGAAGTGCCGGTTGCGCAGGCTGTAGAACGGCTCGTCGTACCCCGCCGTGGCGAGGATTTCCGAGCAGCCGACCAGGTGCTGCGTCGTCGGGTCTTCGAGGACAAAGAAATAATTTTCCGGGCCATGACCCTCGACGTCTTTCTCGAACGAGGCGCAGGAATCGAGAATTTTTTCGCGCAACCGTTCGCTATCGTCAGGCAGGGATGTGACGCCCACCAGGCTTTCACGAGCCAGCTTCTGCAACCTTGGCAGGTCGGCCAACTCGACTGGACGCAAGACCAGCATGGAGATACTCCTGTATCAAACGATCCGGCGGTTTGAGCCGAACCTGACTATCACTGTCGGTTTTTCCACACATTTATTCGGTGGCCATCTGATCGTTGTCAGGCGCCACACTTTTTCTTGTCAGATGCTTGCCGGGGTTGCCTGCATTAAACGAGGAACGGACGGTTCGGCCGCTGGCGTTGCCGGGCCTGGCACATTGATCGGGTATTGGAGAAAGGGCATCCGGGCTCCTGCTGGATGAGCGTGGCACATGTTTTAACAGTCCGTTGAAAAGAGTATTTAATTATCGCGTGCTGCCTGTCTAGTTAATTTTCGCGTGGTCCGGCCGTGCCAGAAAATGGGGTGAAGTGCCTGTAGCAAGGGGCTACGCCGATGTCGCAAAGTCTTGTAGGCCATTGCCTTTATTGCAGTCAGCGATAACGGAAAACCTGCCAGGACATGCCTGACGGAGCCCGCTTCAAACAGGAAAATTAAACGCCCCCAAGGCCTGATGCCGATCAGTCAAGGGGCGGCCAGCGCTGATCAACCTGTGGCGAGGGAGCTTGCTCCCGTTGGACTGCGCAGCAGGCCCATTTATTGGAGCCGCTTCGCTGCCCAGCGGGAGCAAGCTCCCTCGCCACAGGTCAGTGTCACTCTTAACTGATCGGCTTACCCCAAGGCCTGCTTTCTTGCGGCACAATTGCGCGATGGCGCTCCCCCTGACGCCGTTGTTCCTTTCCATCCCTGGAGTGATTGCCGGTGCAGGCGACCCGTTTAACCCTGATTTGTCACGCTCGAACCGTCGCACAGAAACTGGCGCGTTTTCCATTGGACGAACCTCTGGAGATGGATTGGCAAGCGCTCAGGCTTTCCCGTTGCAATCAGTTCAAGGGCGTTCCACGTCTTGTCTGCGGTCCGGAACTGCGCACCCGGCAAACCGCTGAACTGTTCGGCAGCGCGGCGCAGATTGTCGATGCATTGAAAGATTGCGACTTCGGGCGTTGGCGGGGTGAGCGCATCGGCGCTCTGCAAAAAAACGACCCCGGGGCGCTCGAGCATTGGCTGGAAGATCCGGCTTCGGCACCCCACGGTGGCGAGTCGCTGGTGCAATTGGGCGAACGGGTGGGGGCGTGGTTGACCGCATTGCAGTCGACACCCGGACACATCGTTGCCATTACCCATCCCTTTGTCATTCGCGCCGCACTGACGCAGGTGTTGCAGAGTGCGGCGTCCAACATGATCGACGTCGAACCCCTGTCGGCGGTGGAACTGAGGTTCCATGGCCGCTGGCGGTTGCGCTTGCCGGGCACCGACCCCGAGGACCTGCTGTGATGAAAAGACTCCTGGTCATCGGCATCGGCGCCGGCAATCCCGACTACCTCACGATGCAAGCGGTGAAGGCGCTGAATCAGGTCGATGTTTTTTTCCTCATGGACAAGGGTGAGAGCAAAGACAAGCTCATCGACTTGCGGCGCGCAATCTGCGAACGCTACATCACCGACCACGCTTACCGTTTTGTCCAGGCCCACAGCCCCGAGCGCGAGCGCGGTGAGGTGGACTACAGGAGCAGTGTCGACGACTTGAACCTGGCCAAACAGCAGACCTTCGAACGCCTGATCAATGAAGAATTGTCCGACGACCAATGTGGTGGTTTCCTGGTGTGGGGCGACCCTGCGCTGTACGACAGCACAATCCGTATCCTTCAGGCGATCCAGGCCTCGGGCGCCTGTGGGTTCGAGTTCGAGGTGATCCCCGGCATTACCAGCGTCCAGGCCCTGGCGGCACAGCACAAGGTGGCGCTCAACCAGATTGGCTGCTCCGTTGAAATCACCACGGGCCGGCGGTTGGCGGCAGGGCAGGTGAGCGATGCCGACAGCCTGGTGGTGATGCTCGATGCTCAGGATGCCTACCATCAGGTGGCGGATCAGGACACCGAGATTTACTGGGGGGCCTATCTGGGGACGCCGGATGAAATCCTGATCAGCGGCAAACTCAAGGATGTGGCGGATGAAATCGAACGGGTGCGCAAGGCAGCGCGGCTGGCCAATGGCTGGATCATGGATACCTATCTGTTGCGCAAGCCTTGATCAGTCGGTGACCGGGCTGACGCCTTCGCGGGCAAGTCGGATCGCCGCACCGCCGCTCCCACAGGTTTTGTGTTGTTCACACCATCCATGTGGGAGCGGGCTTGCTCGCGAAGGGGCCCTTGAGAACACCTCAAAAACCAGCACTGCCCCCGCGCCCAAACCGCTCCCGATACACCGAAGGCGGCACGCCAACCACGGTGCGAAAGGCCACCCGGAAGCTTTCCACCGAGCGATAACCGCAACGTTCGGCAATCTGCTCGGTGTTCTGGTCGCTGCTTTCCAGCAGTTCGCGGGCGCGTCCCAGACGTTGCTGCTGCAACCAGGTTTTCGGTGACTGGCCGCTGGCTTCGGTGAAGCGACGCAGGAAGGTGCGTTCGCTCATGGCGGCTTCGCTGGCCAGGTCGCGCACTTCCAGCGGTTCGTGCAAGCGCTCACGTGCCCACTGCATGACGCGGGAAAGATCGCTGCGCGGTGTAGGACTGACCGGCGTCGGAATGAATTGCGCCTGGCCGCCGCTGCGTTGCGGCGACATGACCAGGCGCCGGGCCACGGAATTGGCCACTTGCGTGCCGAAATCCCGGGCCACCAGATGCAGGCAGGCATCGATGCCGGCCGCGCTGCCGGCGGAGGTGATCAATTGGCCGGAATCGACATACAGCACGTCCGGGTCCACCCGGATGCCGGGAAACCGCTCGGCCAGTTCCGAGGTGTAGCGCCAGTGCGTGGTCGCACCATGCCCGTCGAGCAATCCGGTGGCGGCGAGGACGAACACCCCGGAGCAGATCGACAGTAACCGTGCGCCCCGCGCATGGGCCTGGCGCAGGGCGTCGATCAGCTCTGCGGGGACCGTGGCGCTGCGGTCGCGCCAGCCGGGAATGATGATGGTGCGGGCGTCGGCGAGCAATTCCAGGCCGCCGTCGGCCAGAACCTGGATGCCGCCCATGGCACGCATCGGGCCTTGATCGACGGCGACGATACGATGTTCGTACCACGGGAAATCGAACTCGGGGCGTGGCAGGCCGAAGATCTCCACGGCGATGCCGAACTCGAATGTGCAGAGGCCGTCGTAGGCCAGAATCGCGACCATGGCCGGGTTGGGATGCATTTGGCGGAAAATTCCCGATCGGTGTCTTGTGCGCCACTGTAGCCGCAAGTGCCGGGCGGATAAAGTCTTCCCACACCCACCGCCTCTTTGGAGTACAGCCCATGACCAGTCTGGTTCGCGAAATTCCCGCCGCCCCATCGGCCATCGCCCTGATGCATTTCAGCAATCGTCTGACGTTCGAAACCGATTGTTCCGACGTCTACGGCAGCCAGCAGGCTGGCGAAATCGATTTCATTCTGGTGGATGTGCGTGGTCCGCTGGCGTTCGAACGCGGGCATGTACCGGGAGCGATCAACATTCCCGCGCGCTTGTTGACCGCCGAAGGTTTGGCCGGTTATCCGAAAAACACGTTGTTCGTGGTCTATTGCGCCGGGCCTCACTGCAACGGCGCCAACAAGGCCGCGGTGAAGCTGGCGGCCTTGGGTTATCCGGTCAAGGAGATGATCGGCGGCGTGACCGGGTGGCTGGATGAGGGGTTTGAGTTGAGTGTCACGGAGCCGCGGCTGGCCCGTGAAGTGATCGGTTGCGAATGCTGACCTTCAAACACTGTTGATCTTTGTGGCGAGGGAGCTTGCTCCCGCTGGGTCGCGTAGCGACCCCAAAAACTGCGTCTGCTGCGCAGCCGAGCGGGAGCAAGCTCCCTCGCCACAGGAATGTGCTTTGATATGGATCAGTGTTCGTTAGCGGCCGCCCACCACTCATCGAGTGTCGCCTCCAGCCACACGGCCATCGCTGCGTAATCCGCACCGTCCTGCACCCCCCGTGGCAATGGCGACTCCTCACCAAAATGCGCATTGAGCACGGCCACCGACCCGGCGTTCCACTCCGGATGAAACTGCAACCCCAGCCGTGCCGGCCCGGCGCGGTACATCTGCTGCACACAGTGCGCGCTGCTGGCCAACAGTTGCGCGCCGGGCGGCAGGTCGATGGCGTCTTCGTGCCACTCGAGTACCTTCAGCGCTTGCCCATCGATAAAGCTCACCGTGGTCCATCCGGTTTCGCTCCGGTCCATGCGCCGTACATTGCCGCCCAGACTCAACGCCAGCAACTGAGCCCCCAGGCAGATGGCGAACACGGCCCCGCCCAGATCCAGACTGCCTTTGAGCCATTGCCGTTCGGCCGCAAGCCAGGCCGGGCCGGCATTGGATTCATAAGGCCCGCCCAGCAGGATCACCGGATCGGCGCTGACGGGCGGCAATTGCCCCAGGTCGGCGCGAAACACCTTCAGCGTCAGCCCTCGGGACTCGGCCCAAAAGGCGATGGCACCCGGGCCTTCGGCAGGATGGTGCTGGATCAGGTTCAACGTGGGCATCGGGCTACTCTCGATGGGACGCAAGGGCGCCCAATGTGCCGTAAAACATCCGGTATCGCCAGCCGGCCCGTTGCCTCGGATGGCGCCGAAAAGCCTGTAGGTCTGGTCTGAAAATGCGATCTGTCCGACAGACGTTGCGCCGTCATGGCGAATCCACCGCAATGACTCGATCCCGGCGCCACTTTTTTATAAATATTTGTCGCCTTGGCGTAATTTACCCTCCTGTAGCCGCTCTAGACTGCCGGCCACTTCGGTTCCGCTCACAAAGCAAGGACCGAACGCTGCCAATCGAAGCTGCCAATAAAAGCCTCCGCACACAGGAGTTATAAATGAAGAAGCTAGTGATGTTCGGTGCCCTGGCACTGTCGATGTTGTCCCTGACCGCCGTGGCTGACGACGCCAAGCCGATCCGCATCGGCATCGAAGCCGGCTACCCGCCATTTTCGATGAAAACCCCTGACGGCAAACTCACCGGTTTCGACGTGGACATCGGCGATGCCTTGTGCGAGCAGATGAAGGCCAAGTGCACCTGGGTCGAGCAAGAGTTCGACGGCCTGATCCCTGCGCTGAAGGTCAAGAAAATCGACGCGATCCTGTCGTCCATGACCATCACTGACGACCGCAAGAAGAACGTCGATTTCACCATCAAGTACTACCACACCCCGGCGCGCTTCGTGATGAAGGAAGGCAGCGACGTCAAGGACCCGCTGACCGAACTCAAGGGCAAGAAAGTCGGTGTTCTGCGTGCCAGTACCCACGACCGCTTCGCCACTGAAGTGCTGCAACCGGCGGGGATTGTCCTGGTGCGCTACGGCTCCCAGCAGGAAGCCAACCTGGACATGGTCTCCGGTCGCATCGACGCGCTGCTGGCCGACTCGGTCAACCTGGACGACGGTTTCCTGAAAACAGACGCCGGTAAAGGTTTTGCCTTCGTCGGCCCTGAGTACAACGATCCGAAGTACTTCGGTGGCGGCGCCGGCATTGCCGTGCGCAAGGGCGATACCGCCCTGGCCGAGCAGTTCAACAAAGCCATCACCGAGATCCGCGCCAACGGCAAGTACAAGCAAGTGCAGGACAAGTACTTCAAGTTTGACGTTTACGGCGAGTAATCCAGCCGTTTGGAAAAGTGGCAACCGTCAGACGCGGTTGCCATTTTTTTTGTGCAATCCTTTTCAGCACAAAGATCCCTGTGGGAGCGGGCTTGCTCGCGAAGGCGTCGTGTCAGGCAGCATGGATGTTGAATGTATCGACGCCTTCGCGAGCAAGCCCGCTCCCACAGGTGATTTCGCCGTTCAATATTCGGAGTTCCCATGCAACGCATCGACCACAAACTGCCCTGGAGCCACCTGGGCACTGAGCGCACCCTCAGCGTATTTCGTTATGGCGCGGGGCCGCGCAAGGTGTACATCCAGGCCAGCCTGCATGCCGACGAATTGCCGGGCATGCGCACGGCCTGGGAGTTGAAGAAACGCCTGACCGAACTTGAGCAACAGGGACAGTTGAACGGTGTGATCGAACTGGTGCCGGTGGCCAATCCCATTGGCCTCGACCAGCACCTGCAAGGCAGCCACATGGGGCGTTTCGAGCTGGGCAGCGGCAGGAACTTCAACCGCTCGTTCGTCGAACTCAGCGCGCCGGTGGCCGAGCGGGTCGGTGATCGCCTCGGCAGCGATGCCCAGGCCAATATCGCGTTGATTCGCCAGACCATGGGCCAGGTGCTCGACGACTTGCCGGCAGCGACATCACAGTTGGAAGCCATGCACCGCCTGTTGCTGCGCCATGCCTGCGACGCCGACATCACCCTCGACCTGCATTGCGATTTCGAAGCGGCGATCCACATTTATGCGTTGCCGCAGCACTGGCCACAATGGCGATCCCTGGCGGCGCGCTTGCAGGCTGGCGTGGCGCTGTTGTGTGAGGACTCCGGCGGCAGCTCGTTCGACGAGTCCTGTTCTTCGCCCTGGTTGCGCCTGGCCCGGGCATTCCCGGCGGCGGCGATTCCACCGGCCAACCTGGCGACCACGCTGGAGCTGGGCAGCATGGGGGACACTCGGGTCGACCAGGCCCGGGCCAATTGCGAGGCCATTCTCGGCTTCCTCGCCGAGCAGGGTTTCATCTGCGGCACCTGGCCGGCGGCACCGGTCGACTGCTGTGAAGGCATGCCGTTCGAAGGCACCCAATACCTGTTCGCACCGCATCACGGCGTGGTCAGTTTCCTGCGTGAAGCCGGGGAATGGGTAGAGAAGGGCGATGCGCTGTTCGAGGTGGTCGACCCGTTGAACGACAAGGTCACCACCGTGCAGGCCGGCACCAGTGGCGTGCTGTTCGCCATCGATCGTGGGCGCTACACCCAGCCAGGCACCTGGCAGGCGAAAGTCGCCGGGCGTGAGCCGATTCGGGTGGGGAAGCTGATCAACGACTGAGCCGGGAATTTTCTTTGTCTGTACTGGCCTCTTCGCGGGCAAGCCCGCTCCCACAGGTTTTGTGAACGCCACAGGTCCAGTGTGGGAGCGGGCTTGCTCGCGAAGGCGGCATCAGCCACACCCGAGATGTTCCTGCCTACTGCACAGTGTTAGGCTCTTGCGCGAATCCTGCATTCCGTGAAGGAAGACCCATGTTGAAGGTTCTCGCGCTGCTCACGCTGTTGGCATCCACTGCCGTCCACGCCCAAACCCCGCTGCAAACCGACCTGCCACTCAAGTACCTGGCGCAGGCCACCACCGATTCGAACCCTCAGCCCCTGGTGATTTTCCTTCACGGTTACGGCAGTAACGAACAGGACCTGTTCGACATCAAGGACGACTTGCCCGCGTCCTACACCTACCTGTCGGTGCGGGCACCTTTGGTGATGGAGGCGGGCAGTTATCAGTGGTTCCGCAAGAAGGGCGAAGGGGCCTACAACGGCGAGACCGATGATCTGAAGACCAGCGGACAGGTGTTGCTGGATTTCGTCACACAGGCCGCGAAGAAATATCACACCGAGCCCGAGAAGGTGTTCCTGATCGGTTTCAGCCAGGGCGCGATCATGTCTTACGAAGTGGGCTTGCGGCACCCCGAAGCGCTCGGCGGGATCGCGGCGCTGAGCGGGCGGATTCTGCCGGTGCTCAAGGCCGAACTCAAACCGGATGAAAAGCGCCAGTCGCTGGCGATTTTCATTGGTCATGGCGAGCAGGACAAACGTCTTCCCTACAGCGACGGCACTGAAGCCAACAGCCTGTTGCAGAGCGTGTCACTCGAACCCGAGTTTCACGGCTACCCCGGTGTTGGCCACAGCATCAGCGCCGAAGAGATCCAGGACTTGAGCGCCTGGTTGCAGCGTCTTAACCCCTGAGCCTTATTTTCCGCTGACGATCTGTTTGATCAGGGTTTCATGGGCCGCCATGTCGCCAGGGCGGGAAATCACCTGGATCACCGCCATGCGGGTGCCGGAGGCGGCCATCAGCGTGGTGGTGAGGGTCATGCCACCGCCTTGCGTGGCCGTGCCGTCGATCTGGCGCAGGCCCAGCCCGGATTTCTGGGTCAGGGTTTTCTCGCTGAGCTTGTTGTAGTCGGGCAGGGACTTGTGTTGCGCCGCATCGAAGTCGGCCACGGTGCCGTCGAGGAACCCGCCGTCGTTGTCCTTGACGCTGATACCGTTGGGCAGGGTGTTTTCAGCGGCAATCACCACGGTCTTGGTGGTTTCATTGCTGTACAGGGTGCCGCTGGCACCGTCCGGGCTGGCGGGCAGCGGGTTGGCGATGAAACCCTTGGGCAGGTTGAAGGTGAACTTGCTGCCGAGCATCGAGACTTTCTGCGCTGGCGCGTCGCTGGAAGTGGCCTTGGCGGCCTGCGCATTCAAAGCCCCCAGGCCGGTAGCGGCTGCCAGCAGCAGGACAAGGGCTTTTTTACTCAACAAAGACATCGGAATCTCCAGGGATGGGCGCGCGGTGGGGCGCGATCATCCCACGGAGGTTGTGCTGCATTCCAGCGTGCTCTACCGAGCGGTCACTTGCGGTGAGGTCGCTTTCCTGTGGCATTCTTTCCGACGTACCTCATCGAACGTGTTTCGGTGCTTTGACGGTTCCTCCAGCGCCCGTCGTCGGGCCAACCGGCCGCGCCAGCAGACGCTTTGTCACCCCCAGCATGGCCACCGACACCGCGACGCCCAGGACAAAAGCGTTCATTCCCATCGTCGGCAGGGTCAGCGCCAACACCAGGCAGAAGGCGGCGAACGAGTACATGCCGGTGGCGGTGGCGCGCAGCAACGCGGCGGTAAAGGCCGGGCCACGGGTTTGCTGGGAGAACACCGCCATCACGCTGCCCAATACCGGGAACACCGCCAGCAAACCGCTCCAGCGGTCGCCGACGGTGCTGGCCAGCAGCGTCACGACCAAGGTGAGCAATGCACCGGCCACCATGCGCAGCACAAGCTTGTCGGATTTCGGCCCCGGGCCACTGAGCACCGGTTGCACGGCGGGGAACAGATTAGGCGCGGCGAGCAGCGCGGTCGCGGCGGCGCACAGCGAAAACGCCAGGGACCCCGGGATCAGCGCCAGGACAACCGCCACCAGCGCCCAGACCGACAGCGAGATCAGCAACGCCAATGGCCATCCGGCCCGTTGTGCGACCTGGGCGTAGGTCACGCAAAACGCAATCATCGCGAACATGGCTGACAGCGCCGCCGTGGCCGACTGCGCAGCGAACGCCTGGCCTTGCTCAAGGGCAAGGAACAGCAGGATCGGTCCGACTACCACCGGCAATCCCGACAGCCAACCGGCCACGCTCGGTCCCCAGCGTTTGCCAGCCAGGGAAATCAGCAGCAGGAAGCCTGGGATTACCAGCAGTTTGAGGATCAACACGCGCATGTCTCCGACCTGTGTGAGGTGGCAACGGTAACATTACATCGGCTGGATTGCTTTAACTGTATGCGGATTTTGTATACATGCAGGCTTCTGAATTTGTACGAAAGGATTTTTTGCGCCTGCGTTTCCTGGGCATCTGCGAGGAGGCCAGCCTGCCATGCGTGATGTGAAAGAACTGCAGTTCGCCCGGGCATTTTTTGCCATCTGGCTCGATCCGCGCACCAGAAATCAGTGGGGCGGACAGTGGGTTGATTCTGCAGTTCTTGGGGTGACTCCTCGGGCCTCTTCGCGAGCAAGCCCGCTCCCACAATTGTCCAGACGAGCGCGGTCCACTGTGGGAGCGGGCTTGCTCGCGAAGAACGATGACGCGGTCCAACTGAAAAAACGCAGGCAAAAAAGAACCCGGTGCGACTTGCATCGCACCGGGTGTTTGTCCAGACAGCGACGGATCTTCGTGGGTCCCCGCGCCGTCTGTTGAACGCTTTAAGCCCGTTCGAGCGCCAGTGCCACGCCTTGACCGCCACCGATGCACAGGGTGGCGAGGCCTTTTTTGGCATCACGCTTGAGCATTTCATGCAGCAAGGTCACCAGCACGCGGCAACCCGAAGCACCGATCGGATGGCCCAGGGCGATGGCGCCGCCGTTGACGTTGACCTTGTTCAAGTCCCATTCCAGGTCCTTGGCCACCGCCAAAGATTGCGCGGCGAAGGCTTCGTTGGCTTCGATCAGGTCCAACTGGTCGATGTTCCAGCCGGCCTTGTCCAGGCAACGACGGGTGGCCGACACCGGGCCGATGCCCATGATCGCCGGGTCAACGCCTGCGTTGGCGTAGGCCGCGATTGTTGCCAGTACCGGCAGGCCCAGGGCCTTGGCCTTGTCGGCGCTCATCAGGATCACGGCGGCGGCACCGTCGTTCAGCGACGAAGCGTTGCCGGCGCTCACCGAACCGTCCTTCTTGAAGGCCGGCTTGAGTTTGCCCAGGGATTCGGCGGTGGTGCCGGCCCGTGGCTGCTCGTCGGTGGCGAAGGACAGCGGATCGCCCTTGCGCTGCGGGATCAGGATCGGGGTGATTTCATCGACGAAGCGCCCGGCTTCGATGGCGGCTACGGCTTTCTGTTGCGAGGCGGCGGCGAACGCGTCCTGCTGCTCGCGAGTCAGGCTGTACTTCTCGGCCAGGTTCTCGGCGGTGATACCCATGTGGTAGTCGTTGAACGCGTCCCACAGGCCATCGCTGATCATGGTGTCGACGATCTGCGCGTGGCCCATGCGCAGGCCGGTGCGCGCGCCGGGCATGACGTAGTTGGCCAGGCTCATGTTTTCCTGGCCGCCGGCGATGATCACCTCGGCATCACCGCAGCGAATCGCCTGGGCGCCCAGGTGCAGGGCCTTGAGGCCCGAACCGCAGACCTTGTTCAGGGTCATGGCCGGTACGGCGAAGGGCAGGCCGGCCTTGATCGCGGCCTGGCGCGCAGGGTTCTGCCCGGCGCCGGCGGTCAGCACCTGACCCATGATCACTTCATCGACTTCGGCCGGGTCCAGGCCGGTTTGCGCCATCAACTGGCGGATCACCGCAGCGCCCAGGTCAACGGCAGAAACATTGGCCAGGGAACCCTGGAAACTGCCGATCGCGGTGCGCGTGGCGGCAACAATGACGACTTCTTGCATGGAATGATTCCTCACTGGGCAGCGAACTGCATTTCCGGAACGTGGTCCGGGACGATCAGTTTACCAGCGGTCTTGGCGACGATTTCCTCGACACTGACGCCAGGTGCGCGTTCCTTGAGGACAAATGCGCCATTTTCGATTTCCAGGTAGGCGAGGTCGGTCAGCACGCGCTTGATGCAACCGGCGCCGGTCAGCGGCAGGCTGCATTGCGACAGGAGCTTGGACTCACCGTCCTTGGACGCGTGGGTCATGATGACGATGATGTTGTCTGCGCCGGCCACCAGGTCCATCGCGCCGCCCATGCCCTTGACCAGCTTGCCGGGGATCATCCACGAGGCGATGTTGCCTTGCACGTCCACTTCGAAGGCACCGAGCACGGTCAGGTCGACATGACCACCGCGGATCATCGCGAAGGACTCGGCCGAGGAAAAGATCGAGGCGCCGATGCGCGCGGTCACCGTTTGTTTGCCGGCGTTGATCATGTCGGCATCGATGGTTTCTTCAGTCGGGAACGGACCCATGCCCAGCAGGCCGTTTTCCGACTGCAGCATGACTTCCATGCCTTCAGGGATGTAGTTGGCGACCAGGGTCGGAATGCCGATGCCCAGGTTCACGTAGAAGCCGTCCTGCATTTCGCGGGCGACGCGTTGAGCCATTTGTTCGCGGGAAAGTGCCATTGTCGTTATTCCTTCATTCGGTCCGGGGGCAGGGGATCACTTACGCACGGTGCGCTGTTCGATGCGCTTCTCGAACGTGCCGCAGATGATCCGGTCGACGTAGATGCCAGGGGTGTGGATCTGCGCCGGGTCCAGCTCGCCGGGTTCGACGATTTCCTCGACTTCGACCACGGTGATCTTGCCGGCGGTGGCGGCCAGCGGGTTGAAGTTCTGGGCGGTGTGGCGATAGATCACGTTACCGAAATGGTCGGCTTTCCAGCCTTTGACGATGGCGAAGTCGCCGGTGATGGACTCTTCCATCAGGTACTTGCGGCCATGGAATTCACGCACTTCCTTGCCTTCGGCAACCGGAGTGCCCACGCCGGTGGCGGTGAAGAAGGCCGGAATGCCGGCGCCGCCCGCGCGCATTTTCTCGGCGAGGGTGCCTTGCGGGGTCAGGATGACTTCGATTTCGCCCTTGAGCAGCTGCTCTTCGAACAGCTTGTTTTCGCCGACGTAGGACGCCACCACTTTGCTGATCTGGCGGTCGGTCAGCAGTACGCCGAGGCCGAAACCGTCGACGCCGCAGTTGTTGGAGACCACGGTGAGGTCGCGTGTGCCCTTGCGCTTGATCTCGGCGATCAGGTTTTCCGGGATGCCGCACAGGCCGAAGCCGCCAGCGATCACGGTCATGCCGTCTTCAAGACCTGCCAACGCTTGCTCGTAGGAACTCACGCGCTTGTCGAAACCTGCCATATGCACCTCTTTTATTCTTTGTGGGCGGCTGGCTAGCCGAATGGGATGGAGTGTCTCGCCGAAGCATTCATTTGTTAAGTTGATTTTTACGGTTGATTAATAGATAAAACTCAACAAACCGCTGCTTTCTTGCAGCTCCAGGCTTGTAGCTTACAACTGGAAGCGAAGCGAACATGACCATTAAGCAGATCCGCGCCTTTCTCGCCGTGGCCCAGAGCCTGAGCTTTGCCGTGGCCTGTGAACGCCTGCACCTGTCGCAATCGGCCCTGAGCCTGACCATCAAGGCGCTGGAAGAGGGCCTCGGCGGACGCCTGTTCACCCGCAACACGCGCAACGTGGCGCTCACTGCCGAAGGCGAAGCCCTGGTGCCGCTGGCGCGCCGGCTGATCGCCGACTGGGACAATGTCGAGGACGAACTGCGTCAACGCTTCACCCTGCAGCGCGGTCGCGTGACCCTGGCAGCCATGCCATCGTTCGCTGGCAACCTGCTGCCGCCGATCCTCAAGACCTTCCGCGCCCGCTACCCGAACGTCAACGTGACGGTCAATGACGTGATCAACGAGCAGGTGCTGGAAATGGTCCGTGACCGCCAGGTTGAACTGGGGGTGGCGTTCGAGCCGACCCAGAGTTCGCCGCTGCAATTCACGCCGTTGTACATCGATCGATTCGTGGCGGTAGTGCCCCTGGATTCAGCGCTGGCCGAACTCGATGACATCGATTGGCGGACCCTGCTCAAGGAGCCGTTCATTACCTTGCAGCGACCTTCCACCGTGCGGGTGATGCTTGAAGAGCACCTGCAGGCCCGCGGCATGAAGCTGTCGGTGGAGTTTGAAAGCCATCAACTGGCGACGGTCGGACGCATGGTCGCCAGCGGCCTGGGCGTGAGCGCAGTGCCGGCCTTGTGTGCCGGGCAGATGCGTGAGCTGGGCGCGCGCTGCATTACCTTGCGCGATCCGGTGGTGGAGCGGGCGCTTGGTGTGTTGACGTTGCCCGGGGGGGAGCTGTCGGCGGCGGCGCAGGCGTTGTTTGATGTGCTGAAGGAGGAAAAATTTGGGGAAAAGCTTCTCTGACATGAGCGCCGCTCCCACAGGGTGTTGTGTTGATCAGGAAGTCAGGCGTTGGGCCAATAGGGGCAACAGATGCTCGCACGACCCCTCGATCTTCATATCCAGAATGTCATCCGCCCGGGTCTTGCCCAGGTTGATCGCGATCAACGGCTTGCCCTGATCCACCACCGCCCGGCACAAGCGAAACGCCGAATAGGCCATCAACGAAGACCCGATCACCAACAACCCGGCCGCCTGTTCAACGGCCGCCATCGCCTTGGCCGCCGTGGCTTGCGCGACGTTTTCACCAAAAAACACCACATCCGGCTTCATCCGTTCCCCGGCGCAATGCGGGCAATGCGGGACCTGGAATCGTGCCTCGAAGGCCGCGTCGAGCAGGGTGTCGCCATCCGGCGCCTGTACCGCGTCGACGCCGGCCAGGTAGGGGTTGCGGGTTTCCATCAAGCGCTGGATCGAGTCGCGCTCGCAAAGCCTGCCGCAATCGAGGCACAACACCCGGTGCAAACTGCCGTGGAGTTCGATCACGTCATGGCTGCCGGCCTGGTCGTGCAGGGTGTCGACGTTCTGGGTGATCAACCCGCTGATCTGTCGCGTGCCCTGCAGCCGGGCCAGGCTGTCGTGGGCCACGTTCGGCTGCGCCAGGCGCACCCGTGGCCAGCCGAGCATCGCCCGCGCCCAATAGCGGCGCCGGGACGCCGGGGCGGAGAGAAACTCCTGGTACATCATCGGCTGCCGGCCCCGCCGCACGCCTTGGTTGTCGCGATAATCGGGGATGCCCGACGGTGTGCTGATGCCGGCACCGGTCAGCACTGCAAACGGCGCGTCGGCCATGCGTTGATGGAGGCGGTGGAGTTGTTCGTGGATCAGGCTGTCGAGCATGCTGGAAAACCTGTAGGAGCGAGCCTGCTCGCGATGGTCGTCAACGATAACACTGTAAGCCTGACACCCCGCGGCGTGCTCGCGCTTTTCGCGAGCAAGCTCGCTCCTACAGAGGGGGTGGCGGGGGTTATTTACGCGCCTCCAGAATCAGGTTGAACGGCGTCTCCGTAGCCCGACGGAAACTCGAGAACCCGGCCTCGGTGAACACCTTGCGCAACCGCGCTTCACCGGCCTGGGCACCCAGCCCGAGGCCGACTTCCTGGGACAGCGAGTTCGGCGTGCATATGAAGGTCGAGGCGGCGTAGAACAGGCGTCCGACCGGGTTGAGGTTGTCGTCGAGCAAGTCGTTGGCGTAGGGCTCGACCAGCAGCACCGTGCCGTCCTCCTTCAACGATTCATAGGCATGTCTGGCCGCGCCCACCGGGTCGCCCATGTCGTGCAGGCAGTCGAAGTAGCAGACCAGGTCATAGTCGTTGCCGGGGTAGCTTTTTGCCGTGCCCTGGAAGAATTTGGCCCGGCCGGACACACCGCCTTCTTCGGCCCGTTGGGTGGCGACGGTAATGGAGGGCGCGTGGTAGTCGAAGCCGACGAAGCGCGAATCGGGAAATGCCTGGGCCATGATCACCGTCGAGGCGCCATGACCGCAGCCGATGTCCGCCACTTTGGCCCCGGCTTCCAGTTTGGCCACCACGCCGTCGAGGGCCGGCAACCATTCGGCGATCAAATGGGCTTTGTAGCCGGGGCGGAAGAAACGCTCGGTGCCGCTGAACATGCACGGATGGTGTTCGCCCCAGGGCAGGGCGCCGTTACCGCGCATGGCGTTGACCAGCTTGTCCTTGTCGTGGAAAAACGACGCGACCACGCCGATACCCCCGGCGATGTAGACCGGAGAGTCTTCGATGGCCAGGGCCAGGGCTTGCTCTTCGGGCAGGCGGAACTGGCCGTCGCGGTGTTCCATGTAGCCGGAGGCGGCGTGGGCGCTGAGCCATTCGCGTAGCAGCCGGGTGTTGCAGCCGGTTTTCTCGGCAAGGGTTTCGGGGGTGATGGGTTGGCTGTCGGCCATCGCCCGGTACAGGCCGAGCTCTTCGCCGAGGATGACGTTGGCGAGCATCGCCGCGCCGCCCATGTCATTCACCAGTTTGCCCATGAAATCGTTGAGTCTGGCCTCGTCCATCACGTGTGCTCCTTTGGCAGGATCACGGTCCAGAGGCATCGTTTGGCGAGGCATGCGCCGCTGGGCGGTGGTCGTGGAAATGTGCAGGGCACCAAGCGGGTCCTGTGTGCATTAAGTCTAGTCCGGGGCGTGTGTACTGCTGTCTGGAGCGACGAAAGTCCTCATGATTGACACTAAACCCCTGTGGGAGCGGGCTTGCTCGCGAAAGCGGTGGCTCGGCCAACATCGCTTCTGAATGTGCCGGCCTCTTCGCGGGCAAGCCCGTTCCCACAGGATCAGCGGAGCCTGCAAGGATCGTGTGTATCCCACTGTATCCAGACCCCTTCTTGACACAGTGACCTCTTATTCCGCCCCCAGCCGAACACAGTCCCGATACACCCCTTCGATTAACTGTGCCTCATGGCGGGCACCTGCCCGCGCCCTTGGACACAGGCGAGATCGATACCATGCAGACATCCATTCCCCCCGTAGCCAAGGCCAGCGCCGGGCTTGGCCTGCGTCGCGGTTTACTCAAAGACCTGCAAGCGGCCCCGGCCGGTCATTTCGATTTTCTGGAGCTCGCGCCGGAAAACTGGATCGGCATCGGCGGCGCCCATGGCGCGGCGCTGCGGGCACTGGCCGAGCGTTATCCGTTGTCCTGTCACGGGCTGTCCCTGTCCCTGGGCGGGCCGTCGCCGCTGGACGTCGGTTTTTTGCAGGAAGTCCGGGGTTTTCTCGATCACTACCACGTGCCGCTGTACAGCGAGCATTTGAGCTATTGCAGCGATGACGGTCACCTGTACGACCTGTTGCCGCTGCCGTTCACCGAAGAAGCGGTGCACCACGTCGCCGCGCGTATCCGCCAGGCCCAGGACATCCTCGGTCGGCGCCTGGCGGTGGAAAACGTCTCTTACTACGCCGCCCCCCAACAGGACATGGACGAGGTGACGTTCACCAATGCGGTGTTGCGCGAGGCTGACTGCGACCTGTTGCTGGACGTCAACAACGTCTACGTCAACTCGATCAACCACGGTTTCGATCCCCAGGCGTTTCTCGCCGGTATCGATGCGGGACGGGTGGTGGCCATGCATATCGCCGGGCATTTCGATGAGTCCGATACCTTGAAAATCGATACCCATGGCGCTTCGGTGAAACCGGCGGTGTGGTCGTTGCTGGCCCAGGCCTACGCCCGGTTCGGTGCGCAGCCGACCTTGCTGGAGCGCGATTTCAATTTTCCGGCATTCGCCGAACTGGTGGCGGAACTGCAGACCATTCGCCACCTGCAACAGGAGGGGATGAACCGTGGATAAGTCGAGCCTTGTGCAGCAACAAACCACCCTGGGCCTGTACCTGCGCGACCCTGGACACAACGCGCCACCCACCGAAATGGACCCGGCGCGGGCACAGGTTTACCGCGATCTGGTGTTCGCCAACCTGTCTTCATTGCTCAGTGGCACCTTTCCGGTCCTGGTGAAGATTCTGGGCGATGAACACTGGCGTTCGCTGGTGCGGATTTTTCTGCGGGACTACCGAGCCCGCACACCGAAATTCGGTGAGATCGCCCAGGAGTTTGTCGAGTTTCTTGCCAGTGAACCGCTGGCGTTGGCCGATGGTTCGTGGCCACCGTTCATGGTGGAACTGGCGCATTACGAGTGGGTGGAAATGGCGCTGCAACAGTCCGACGCCGAGCCTGTGGCTGCCGGTGATGCGGCGTTGCTGCTGGATCGGACCTTGCAGGTGTCGCCGCTGGCCTGGCCGTTGGCGTATGCCTGGCCGGTGCAACGGGTGGGGCCGGATTACCAGCCGGACGTTTTACCGGCTCAGCCGACGTTGTTGCTGGTACGTCGCGCCGAGGACTGGGGTGTGAAGTTTTCCGAATTGAGTCCGTTGGCGTGGCGGTTGTTGCTGCTTGTTGGCGAGTATCCCGGGTTGACCGGGCTTGAGCTGTTGCAGGGGTTGGCGGTGGAGGCGGGGGCGGTG